>JBBQQV010000162.1:0-7107 GCA_038215505.1 Lysobacterales bacterium | reverse complement strand
CGTCGCTGCATCACGACCGCTGCCGTCACCAATTTGGTGGCCAAGAATGCCGCCGATAATCGCGCCGACGACGGCACCCCGCACTTCCTTGCCGCGGTCGCCACTTTGCTGATCGTAGCGGTCGCGCTCCATCCAGCAGCGCTGATCACCTTGGCTGAGCACCGCTCGCACCGAAGTGACATTGGCCTGGTAGACCCGCTCTTGCGCACGCCGGCGATACTCGTAGTTGGGCTCGGAAAGCGGCGCTGGCACCCGGTTCGCCTGCTGCCGGCGGCTGTTTACCGGCCGTACCGAAGAGATCCGATCCGCCATCCGAATGTCGCGCAGCGAGTCGTAACTGCCTGGGCCTAGGATTACGCAATTACCGCCATAACGGACGTCTTCGCATACTTCCCAGTGCCCACGATCAACGACCACGGAAGACGCGAAGTCGTTGAACTCGGAGCCAAAATTGGGCACCGCCCGTTCCGAGGAAATGGCGCGACCACGAAAGCCCTCGCCATCGTAAAAGGTGATCTGCGCGGCCGCGGCCTGCGCGGACAGCAGCAACGCGCCTGCGCCAAACAGTGACTTGATGATGAGATTCATGTGTTTCTCCCACAGTGACGTTGCGAGCCGGAGAGCTGCGCTGGCAGCCACCCGGCGGGGTCACCCGACGGGCACCCTGAACTGAGGATGCAACTACTTGTGGTGAGCGGTCTGTACGATTGAGCACGCAAGAGCGTTGGCTGCGTCGCGAACTTTGGCCCGCGTCGCGCCTCGCGGATTCCTGGGATTGCCGTGGCGCGGGCGGAGCTTGTTTCCGCGATAACGGGTTGCCTGTGGACGGCTCCACATGCCCACTCGCCCCAGTCAACCTGCCCACCGGCAGGTGTCCCACATCGTCCACTGCGATCGGCTTTAAGAGGCCATCGGCTTCCACCCGGATGCGGGCACAGCGACCAACTCGTCATTCTGGCTAAAGTGCGATCAGGTGATCGAATGACGACTCGTTGATCGTGAAGCACCGCAGCCCCGCTTTCGCGGGGGTGGCGGGCCTCCGCTGTGAAGGGAGGCGGGGCATTGCGCTTGCGAGGACGACCGACGTCGGCATACCGTCCTCCGACTCGGATTGATCGCCTCAACATAGCCCCGCACCTGCTGCCACCTCAGCGCGGACGCATCAACCAGCTGAGCAGGTAGCCAGCACCGATGGCGACGGCTACGGTGGTGAACGGGCGGTCGTGAAACTGGGTCTGCAGGTTGCTGCCCAGGCGCTGACCCGCGTGCTTAAGTTGGGTTCCGCCTGACTCCACGGAAGCGGCCATGTATTTGGCCGCATCGGTGACACTTTCCACGGCGTGGCGGGCACCGCTGGCGGCGTTCTCAAAGGCCGGGCGGGCGGCATCCGAGACGCTGTCGATGGCCCGATGAACGGCACCGGACGCGTTTTCCATTGCGCGCCCGACGGCCGCGCTGGAGGGAATGATCTGGCTCGAGTGGATTGATGTAGACATGCTGTTTGCTCCTGAACGTGGTGAGGACCGGTCGCGTCGGCTCGCCTGCTGGGCGAGGGGCGCGATAACCGCAGCATCCTTGATTGACGCGTCGCGGTCGGTGCGTTGAAGCACGTAGTGGCCTACTGGCTTGGCGATGTATCGCTATGTCTGTTTCCGCACAGACGTACGAATTTGTTTCAGCAAAGCTGCCGAACTGGGGCGATAGTGTTAGGAGATTTGCGAACAGCGATTTCGTTGCAAGTCATTCGGCGCTTTGCCGATATGTGGTTTTGAGGAAAACATGCTGATGAGCGCGACCAGTTCGATAATCGGATGCCTACGGGCTTCTGCTGCGGCCATCCTGCTACTGACGGCAAGTTTTTCGGCAACGGCGCAAACTCTGCCGCCGCTTGGCACCGCCGCCGCCTTCTCGGTGCTGGGTGGCTCAGCCGTCACCAATACCGGCGCCTCGGTAGTCACCGGTGATCTTGGCATATGGCCGAACACCGCCAGCTCGATCAGCGGATTTCCGCCCGGCAGCATTACCGGCACCCTGCATGCGGGCAATGCGGTGGCGCTGCAAGCTCAAAGCGATCTGACCACGGCTTACAACAATGCGGCGGGCCAAGCCTGTGGCACTACTCTAACCGGCACCGACTTGGGCGGGCTCACGCTGACACCGGGCGTGTACTGCTTTGCGAGCTCAGCGCAGCTGACCGGAACTTTGACCCTGAACGCGTTGGGCAATCCGAATGCGGTGTTCATCTTCCAAATCGGTAGCACCTTGACCACGGCCAGCAACGCGGCGGTGGTGGTGATCAACGGCGGCAGTGGCTGTCGGGTGTTTTGGCAGGTAGGCACCTCGGCGACCCTTGGCACCGGTACCGCCTTCGAGGGCAACATCCTAGCGCTCACCAGCATCACTGCGACCACCGGCGCAAGCGTGTCGGGCCGCTTGTTGGCGCGCAACGGCGCGGTCACGCTCGACACCAATGCCGTCGGCGGCTGCATTGTGGGTGCCTGCCCTATCATCAACTTGACGCCCACAGTGCTTCCGCAAGGCACGCTGGGCGTGGCTTATAGCGCGACGGTGACTGCCAGCAACGGCACCGCACCCTACGTCTACACCGTCTCCGCAGGCACGCTGCCCACCGGCCTCCTGCTAAATAGCGCCAGTGGCCAACTCTCTGGCACGCCGTCGGCGCTGGGCAACTTCCAATTCACCATCACAGCGACGGATTCGGTGGGTTGCCAACGTTCGCGCGCCTACACGGTGATCATCGCTGCGGCGATGTGTCCGGCAATCAGTCTGGCGCCGCCGACCCTGCCTGGTGGCACGATTGGCTCGCCATACAACCAGACAGTTTCCGCCAGTGGTGGAGCAACGCCCTATGTCTACACCCTCACCGCCGGCGGTTTGCCACCAGGTTTGCTGCTCAATCCCGGCACCGGTCAAATCGCGGGCACGCTGACGACGGTCGGATCCTTCGGGTTTACCGTCACTGCCACAGACATCAACTTCTGCGTGGCATCGCGGCCTTACACCATTCTGGTGAGTCAGGCGATTTGCCCGCCGTTGACTTTGGCACCTGCGTTCCTTGCGTCGATGTTTGTCGGCCAGCCGTATAACCAAGTATTTGTAGCCAGCGGCGGCACGACGCCGTACACCTACAGCGTGACCAGCGGTGCCTTGCCAGCGGGCTTGAGCTTGAACCCACAAAGCGGTGTGCTGTCGGGTACCCCGACCATGGTCGGCCCTTCCAGTTTCAGAATCACCGCCATTGATGCGCTGGGATGCTCGATCTCGGCCAACTTCAATGCATCGGTGCAACTGACCCCGCCACAGTCGATTCCTGCGTTGTCGGGATGGAGCCTGCTGCTGATGCTCGGCGGCATGCTTGGGTTTGGCTTGCTTTGGGTGAGACGCTGAGCAAGGGCGGCCACGCGGGAGCGCGGCCCTACTTGGCAGCGCGGACTTTGTGTTGATCGCGACCACGTTCAGACGCAAGGATTGGCACACAACGCTAGCCGGTCGTGCTTTAGGAGGGCGCCGCTCCTGCGGCGCTGCTTTTGACCTGCAAGCCGAGCAAAAGCAGCCGCGCGGGAGCGCGGCCCTCCAAGTTGACGAGGTGCCGTACGCGCCCTGAGTGAGAGAACAGCTCTGGACGCCTGACCCGGCTGTCGCCAGACTCATGCCATGCATGTGGATCTGAGTGCCAAGCACACCTTCAAGGCCAAGCCCGCTGCGGTGTTTGCGCTGGGGCTGGACCCGCTGCGCTTTCCCGCCGCCTTCCACGGTTGCGGGCCGATTCCGTCGATTCGGCGGATCAGCTTGCATGCACCGCCGGCGGTTGGCAGCACCCGCGAGTTGGAAAACAGCGATGGCTCGCGGCCGCAAGAGCGCATTACTGCATTGGAATCGCCGCACCGACACGCCTACACGCTCAGTGGGTTGAGCGCGCCATTCTCGTGGCTGGTGCGCGCGGGTCACGCGGATTGGTCAATCACCGACGTGGCAACCGGCTCGGCGGTGGAATGGCGTTACCGGTTTGAGTTGACCAGTGCACTCGCGTGGCCGATCGCGTGGCCGCTTTTAAGGATATTCATGACGGCGGCGATGCGACGTTGTCTGGCGGCGATGGACAGGATGCTGGACGCCGAGCAGGCGCAGCGCTGATGGAAGAGTGGCGCTGATGGAACAGTGGATATTGCTCGCGATGGCGCCGGTCTTTCTGGGCTTGATCGCGCTGGAGGCCTGGTATTGGCGCAAGCGCCGGCCGGAGATGTACAGCTGGACCGACACGCTTTCCAACGCCGGCCTTGCGCTGATGCACCAGGCAGCCGATGCGGTTGCCTGGTTGCTGGTGATCGGTGCGTTTTATTGGGTGTATCAGTACCGTTTGTTTGAGCTGGCACCCGCATCGGCGTGGACGATTGCTGGGCTATTCGTTGCGCAGGACTTTTTTTACTACTGGTTTCACCGTGCGCATCATCGCATCCGCTGGATGTGGGCCTCGCACGTCACTCACCATTCGTCCGAGCGGCTGAATCTGTCGACCGCATTCCGGCAAAGCCTCACCTATCCGATCTCGGGCATGTGGCTGTTCTGGCTGCCGCTGGCGTGGATGGGCTTCGAGCCGACCACCATTGTGGCGGTGGTGGCGATCAATCTGGGCTTCCAGTTTTTTGTCCACACCCAAGCCGTGGGCAAGCTTGGATGGATCGAGAAAGTTTTCAACACGCCTTCGCACCACCGCGTGCACCACGCCCGCAATGCCAAGTACATCGACCGCAATTACGCCGGCGTGCTGATCATCTGGGACAGGTTGTTCGGCACCTTCGTTGAAGAAGATGCGGAGGTGCCGTGTGCTTACGGCATCATTGGCCCGATCCACAGCCACAATCCGATCCGGCTGACCTTCCACGAGTGGATTGCGATGTTTCGCGATGCGGCGGACGCCAAAGGGATGCGCGGCGCGCTGGGCCAATTGTTTGGTCCGCCCGAACGTTCGCTGGCGCATCGCGCGAATGCGAGCACCGATCCGCACACGCCTGACAAAGAGGCCTAGGCAAGGCTGATGGCCACTGAACACTACATCCTTGCGATCGACCAAGGCACCACCTCCTCACGGGCGATCCTGTTCAATCACGCGGGTGCAAGCGTCGCCAGCGCTCAGCGCGAGTTGACGCAGATGTTTCCGCAGCCCGGCTGGGTTGAACACGATCCGCAGGAAATCCTGCGCGGCGTTCGCATGACCGTGGCCGAGGTATTGCGCACGGCGGCAGTGAGCGCGACACAGCTGGCTGGTATCGGTATCACCAACCAGCGTGAGACCACCGTGGTGTGGGATCGCAGCAGTGGCGAGCCCATCCATCACGCCATTGTCTGGCAATCGCGGCAGTCCAGCGGAATCTGCGAGCGGCTGCGGGCGGAAGGTCATGATCCGCTGGTGCGCGAACGCACTGGCCTGCTGATCGACGCCTATTTTTCCGGCAGCAAAGTCGCATGGTTGCTGGATCACGTCGCAGGCGCGCGCGAACGTGCTGCGCGCGGCGACTTGCTGTTTGGCACGATTGACAGTTGGCTACTGTGGAATCTGTCGGAGGATTGCTGTCACGCCACCGATGCCAGTAACGCCTCGCGCACCCTGATGTACGACATCCACCAGCGGCGCTGGTGTCCCGACCTGCTGCGTTTACTCGATGTGCCGGCAAGCATGCTGCCGGCGGTGCGTGGTTGCAGCGAGATCTACTCGCACACGGCAGCAGACTGGTTGGGCGCGCGGGTGCCGATCGCGGGCATGGCCGGCGATCAACAGGCCGCCCTGTTCGGCCAAGCCTGCTTCGCGCCCGGTACCGCCAAAAACACCTATGGCACCGGTTGTTTCCTGCTGTTGAACACCGGCGAGCATGCCGTCCATTCGCGCCATGGCTTACTGACCACCATCGCCTGGGAGGTGGCCGACCAGGTCGAATACGCGCTGGAAGGCAGCGTCTACATCGCCGGCGCGGCGTTGCAATGGTTGCGTGATGGATTGCGGATCATCGACCACGCGGCGGAGTCCCAAGCCTGTGCAGAGCGGCTGCAATCCAGTGAAGGCGTTTACTGCGTGCCGGCCTTTGTGGGGCTCGGCGCGCCGTATTGGCGGAGCGACGTACGCGGCGCGATCTTTGGCTTGACTCGCGGCAGCGGTCGCGACCACATCGTGCGCGCTGCGCTTGAGTCCTTGGCCTTTCAGACCCGCGATGTGCTGGAGGCCATGCAGGCCGACTCCGGCATTGCGCTCAAGCGTTTGCGCGCCGATGGTGCCGCCATTGGCAACAACTTCCTCGCCCAGTTTCAAGCCGATTTGCTCAACGTGCCGCTGGAGCGCGCCGCCACCAGTGAGACCACCGCGCTTGGCGCGGCCTATCTGGCAGGCCTGGCCGTGGGCTTTTGGGACAGTCGCGACCAGATCGCCGCCCAGCGCCGCGTCGAACGCATCTTCGAACCAAACATGGAAGCCACGCAGAGGGAAGCGCTTTACGCCGGCTGGAAGCGGGCGGTGGCGGCGGCGTTGGCGTTTTGACAGTGGCGGGGCGTAGTCGATGCCGATCTCGCCGCACAGCCCGGTATTCTGGTCCCGCAGGTGTGGGCGTGGCGGAAGCCAAAGCGAAAGCGCGGTGAGCCATGTTGTGCGGCGGTCGATGGGGAAAAGGCAGGCTTCGGTTGAGCGCACGACCTCGGATCGAGTTGATCGAGCAGCCTGTCAGACTTAGGTCGGCAGATTGAAGAGCAGACCGGTTTCCGTATCCAATTGCTTGCGCTTTTTCAGCCCACTTTTCTTGTCGCGCTGCCCGATGGGGTTGGGAATGCCCCAGTAGTCGGAAGCCACGGATGCATTCATTCTGAGCAACTTCGGGTTGCCAAGCGCAACCTTCGTCATTGGGCTGCTCGGACTGTGTCCCAACGCGAGAATAATCTGACCTGCAACTGCCCTCGCCAGTGGCGGCGGGACTGCATTTCCAATTTGCCTGGCACCGTGCCACTTGGTCTCGTTGAAGCGAAACCAGTCCGGAAAACCGTGCAACCTAGCCATTTCCCGAACGGTGATGCATCGGTTCCACTGATAGTGAATGGGGCGAGGGC
>JBBQQV010000161.1:0-7128 GCA_038215505.1 Lysobacterales bacterium | reverse complement strand
GACCCCACAGGGTCGCCAGCATCTGCCCGGTCTGATTGGCGTCATCATCGATCGCCTGCTTGCCCAGCAGGACAATGCCTGGCGATTCGCGCTCGACCAGTTTGAGCAGGACACGCGCGGCGGTGAGCGGCTGCACAGCGTCGGTGCTGACCACATGGATGGCGCGATTGGCGCCCATCGCCAGCCCGTTGCGCAAATGCGCGGCGGCGTCGGCGGGGCCGATGGTGGCGACGATGACCTCGGTCGCCACGCCTTTGTCGCGCAATCGCAAGGCCTCTTCCAACGCAATCTCGTCAAACGGATTGGCAGAAAGCTTGACGCCGTCGGTGACGACGCCCGACCCATCGGGCTTGACCTGAATGCGCACGTTGTAATCCACCACGCGCTTGAAAGCGACCAGAATCTTCATCGGGGCTGCGTTCCTCGGATTGGAAAGTCAAGGCCGCCTGCCGACGGCAACGGTCCCAATAATAGCGGCTTGAGGGTGAAGAGCTTAATGCGGCTTTAAGAAGAGCGCTGCGCTAAGCCCAGCGCGGGCGGCCGCGAACGACCTCGCCCATTGGAAGCAACGGTTAGTGCTCGGGATGCGTGCCGCTCTAGCAGCCGGTCGGGCTGAGGTCGACCGGGCTGCTTGCCAGCTTCCGCCGCCAGCAAGCGCTCCTGAATCGCCGGTCCAGCCCCTGCAGGCACCAGCATTTGCCTTCATTGATGACGGCTTCGACGGGAAGTCTTGCAGGGAACTGGCGCGCCGCGCGGCGAGTGCACCCACCCGGTTGCTGCTGGCGCAGGGAACCGGTACGGGCGGCGCTGCCGAAGTCGCGCAGCAGTTGCCGAGTTCGAGTCACGTTTGCAGACGCCGGTTACGAGCGTGCGCCGACAATCAGCCCGCCAAGAAAAAGGACTCGCCATACGGCTTTGGCGCGCAGGGGTGCTGGCACGCGTCGAGAACGCCGCTGAGGCTTGCCGATCATCCATTGAGGTAGCGCAACCAGGTGGCGGCGGTGCCAATCAAGGCACCACCGGCGAACGCCGCTAGCCAGCCATTGATGCCGGTTGCCCGAGCTGGTTAAGCGGCAGGCGCAGATAACGGACTCCATTGCTGTCAGGCTCCGGCAATCGACCGCCGCGGATGTTCACCTGCAGGGCAGGCAGGATCAGCAATGGCTCCGCAAGGGTCGCATCGCGCTCAAGACGCAGTTTGACGAAATCGGCGAGCGCCACGCCGGCGCGCAAATGCTTGTTGCCTGCTCGCTGCGCCGCGACCGAGGTTTCGGCAGCCGGTTCACGCCCGTCGGGAGGATAGTCGTGGCAGAGAAAAACCCGAGTTTGTTCAGGCAAGTCAAGAATGGTTTGCACCGAGGCGAAGAGTTTTCGCGCATCCCCGCCGGGGAAGTCGCAGCGCGCTGAGCCGGTGTCTGGCGCGAACAAGGTATCTCCGATGAACGCCGCATCGCCAATAACGTAGGTCAGGCTGTCGTCGGTGTGGCCGGGCGTAGCCAGTGCGTAGCCGGTCAATCCACCAAAGGCGAACGATTCGTTTGCATCAAAGAGATGATCGAACTGGCGACCGTCTGCTGTGAAATCGTCGCCAAGATTGAACAGTTGCTGGAAGTGCTGCTGCACGCCAATGATGCCGCGCCCGATGGCAAGCCTACCGCCGAGTTGGTCGCGCAAGTAGGCTCCGGCACTGAGGTGGTCGGCGTGCGCATGCGTTTCCAGTATCCAATCGACGCTCAAATCCTGCCGTCGCACGAAGTCGATCAAGTGGTCGGCAAGCACTGTGTTGGTGCGGGCCGACGGACCGTCGTAACCCAGCACCGAATCGATGATCGCGGCGCGACCGCCCGCTGCGTCATAGACGACATGGCTGAAGGTGGACGTGAGCGGATCGCGGAATGGTTCGACAAGCGGGTTCATGGCGCACCAAGTCCTGCTTAATAAATTAGGCTCTAATTTAGATAACTCTAAAATATATGTCAATCCCGCCAGTGGGAGCTACAGCGAAGACCAGGAAGGCAGCGACACCACGCATGTTTGACGCAGCGCGAGGATTGCCCGATGCCGTGGCGATGGCTACCCATGCAGAATCGGCCGCCTTGCTGCTGAAGGCGCTGGCCCATCCTGCACGTCTGTTGGTGATGTGCCGGCTGGCAGAACGCGAGGCGTCGGTCGGCGAATTGCAGCAGGTCGGCATGAGCATGTCGGCGCTTTGGCAGCACTTGGGTGTGCTGCGAAATCTCGGCTTGGTGCGTACCCGCCGCGGGTCGCAAACAATCGTCTACTCACTGTCTAACGGACCTGTCCTTGCCGTGATGCAGACGCGATACGAGCCCATTGCGCGCCGCAGATAACCGCCGCGCCTCGCGGCTAGCCCAATTGCTCGACGATGCGCTGCGCCGCGTCTGCGGGCGATTCAGTCACTGTCTGCACCCTTAATTCGGGCGTGATGGGCGCTTCGTAGGGGGCGCTGATGCCGGTGAAATTAGGCAAGGTGCCGGCGCGGGCTTTGCGATACAGACCCTTCACGTCGCGGCGCTCGCACTCCTCAAGGGGCGTATCCACAAACACCTCGATAAACTCGCCCGTGCCGAACAATTCGCGCGCCATTTGCCGCTCGCTGCGAAACGGCGAGATGAAGCTCACCAGCACAATGAGTCCCGCGTCGACCATCAAGCGACTGACTTCGGCGACGCGGCGAATGTTTTCGACGCGGTCGGCGTCAGTGAATCCCAAGTCGCGGTTGAGCCCATGGCGGACGTTGTCGCCGTCCAGCAAGTAGGTGTGCTGACCCAGCGCCAACAGGCGCTTCTCCACCAGGTTGGCCAAGGTCGACTTGCCCGAGCCCGACAGGCCGGTAAACCACAGGCAGCGCGGCGTTTGCGCCTTCAGCGCGGCGCGTGCGGCCCTATCCACATCGACGTGCTGCCAATGAATATTGGCGGCCCGACGCAGCGCAAAATCCAGCGTGCCGGCGGCAACCGTGGCTTGGGTGACGCGATCAATCAGGATGAAGGCGCCCAGCTGTTTGTTTTCGGCATACGGACTGAACGCGATCGGTTGATCCAAGGAGAGATGGCAAACCGCCACTTCATTCAAGGCCAACTCGCGCGCAGCGATTTCTTCCTGCGAATTGACGTCGATACGATGGCGGATATCGGTGACCGTGGCGTTCACCGTGCGGCAGCCAAGCTTGAGCCAATAACCACGCCCTGGCAGCAATGGCGCATCTGCCATCCACAGCAAATGCGCGGCGAACTGGTCGGCAACTTCCGCTGGCGCGCCCGCCGCGGCCAACACATCGCCGCGACTGACATCGACCTCGTCGGTGAGCGTCACTAGCACCGATTGACCTTGCACCGCTGTGGCCAAGTCGCCGTCGGCGGTGACGATGCGGGCGACGGTCGAGCGGCGACCCGAAGGCAGCGCCACCACCGCATCGCCCGGCTTCAATTCACCCGCCGCCAAGGTGCCCGCAAAGCCACGAAAGTCTTGATGGGGCCGGCACACCCACTGCACCGGCATACGGAAATCGGTGCCGTTGCTGCTGGCGGCGACGTCGGTCGATTCAAGCAAGCCCAGCACGCTGGGCCCGCGGTACCAAGCCATTGCCGTTGAGGACGTGGTGAGATTTTCGCCGCGCAAGGCGGACAACGGCACGCATTCGACGCTGCCAATTCCAAGCGCTGACGCCAGCTCACGGTAATCGGCACAGATCGTCTCAAACACGCTTTGATCGTAATCAACCAAGTCCATCTTGTTGACCGCCAACAGCACATGGCGAATGCCAAGCAGGGCACAGATGTAGCTGTGCCGGCGAGTTTGCGTCAGCAAGCCTTTGCGAGCGTCGACCAGGACCACCGCGAGATCCGCCGTGGATGCACCGGTGGCCATGTTGCGCGTGTATTGCTCGTGGCCGGGGCAATCGGCAACGATGAACTTGCGCTTGTCGGTTGCAAAAAAACGATAAGCGACATCAATCGTGATGCCTTGCTCACGCTCGGCGGCGAGGCCATCCACCAACAGCGCAAAGTCGAGCTCCCCGTTCTGGGTGCCGTGCCGACGGCTGTCACCAGACAAGGCGCTCAATTGATCGTCGAAGAGTTGCTGCGAGTCGTGCAGCAGGCGTCCGATCAGGGTGCTTTTGCCATCGTCAACACTGCCACAGGTGATAAAGCGCAGCAGCGACTTGGTCTCGTGTTGAGCGAGGTAGGTGGCGAGATCGGTAGATTGGACAAGGGCGTTCACAGGCGTCATCAATGCAGTTGAGGCGAAGCGTCTAAGCCCCTCTCCCACCGGGAGAGGGGTTGCGGTGAGGGGCGTTGCATGCGGGAAGCCGTCACTCAGAAATACCCTTCCTGCTTTTTCTTCTCCATCGAAGCGCTGGGGTCGTGATCGATGACCCGGCCTTGGCGTTCAGACGTGCGCGCCACCAGCATTTCCTGGATCACCTTTTCCAGCGTATCGGCATCGGACTCAAGCGCGCCCGTGAGCGGATAGCAGCCCAAAGTACGAAAGCGCACGCGCTTGAGTTGCGGGGTTTCATCGGCGCGCAACGGCAGGCGCGCATCGTCGACCATGATTAGCGCGCCATCGCGCTCCACCACCGGCCGGATCGCGGCCAAATACAGGTCCGGCACGGCAATCTTCTCGCGGTAGATGTACAGCCAGATATCCAGTTCGGTCCAATTGGACAGCGGAAATGCGCGCACGCTCTCATTGGGTTTAAGCCGCGCGTTGTAAAGATTCCACAACTCGGGACGCTGGTTTTTCGGGTCCCAGCGATGCTCGGCGCTGCGGAACGAAAATATGCGCTCCTTGGCGCGCGATTTTTCCTCATCCCGACGCGCACCACCAATCGCGCAATCGAAGCCGTGCGCGTCCAGCGCCTGCTTCAAGGCTTGGGTCTTCATCACGTCGGTGTGCACGGTGGCACCGTGAGATATCGGCCCAATGCCCGCTGCCACGCCGTCCTGGTTGGTATGCACACGCAGCTCGACGCCAGTCTCGACGGCCATGCGGTCGCGAAAAGCGATCATCTCGGCAAACTTCCAGCCGGTGTCGATATGCAGCAGCGGCATCGGCGGCCGCGCCGGATAAAACGCCTTCAGCAGCAAATGCAGCAAAACCGAGCTGTCTTTGCCAATCGAATACATCAGCACCGGATAACGAAACTCGGCCGCGCACTCGCGCAGGATGTGGATGCTTTCGGCTTCTAAACGGTCAAGGTGGCTGTGCAAACAAAAACTCCAGAAAAACGCCGGTACCGCATCTTCAGCGGGAACCGTTCGTGCTGAGAAAACTGCGCGCAAGCGCGCCGGTTATTGCCCATGAACTCAAGGGGGTTGCGAGTCCCAAAAAGTCCGTTCGGCCTGAGGTTGATCGCTCGCCAAGTGGGTACCTTGACGACAGCGAGTCAGCTTTCAGTCGCCAGAGCGGAGACAACCAGCGCGCAAGTATCAGTGAGGCCGCCGGTCACGCCAAGACGCAAAGTGTGATCCGGGGCTAACCAGCGGTTATGTTCGGCTGCGTGCCACCCGTCGCAGGGTCGCCTCGGCCAAGCGATCCGCTGCGCCGGGCGCGGTCGCAAAAAACAACGAAGGCTCGACCAGTTCAAGCTCCAGCACCTTGGGTCCGTCGGCTGCCGGCAACAGATCGATGCGCGCATACAGCGGCGTCTCGAACGGCAGGGCCGCCAGCACCTGCTGCGCCAGCGCGTGCTCAGGCTCGCTGGCGATGCGCGGGCCGATGTTTTCGGTCGCAAACAAGTCGCTGGTTGGCGCGCCATTGCGTTTCAGCAGAGGGCCTTTGCGAATGGCATGCGAATAGCGGCCATCGATGAAGATCATCCCGGTTTCACCATAGCTGTCGACGCCGCTCAGATAGGGTTGCAGCAGCACACTGCGACCGCCATCCAACAAACGCCGCGCATGCGCCATCGCGGCTTCCCGTTGGCTGGCCAGATAGCGTTGCGTATCCCGCGAGCCCGCACCAATCGCCGGCTTGACCACGAACTCGTCAAAGCTTGGCAAGCGCTCGGGATCATCGCCCGGCTCGGCGAAATACGCCGGAATGATGGCCACGCCAGCGCGAGCAAGATCCGCCAGATAGTGCTTGTCGCTGCTCCAGCGCACCACTTCCAGCGGATTCAGCAACACATCCAAGCCGCTCACCGCCGCACACCACGTCAGGAACTCGGGGTGACGCTCGCTGTAATCCCAGGTCGAACGCAACAGCACCGCCGCATAGCGCGACCACGACACCGTCGGATCATCCCAAGCCCGCACCTCCGCCGTCGCCCCCTGCCGCGCAAACGCCTCCAACAGCGGCGTTTGATCGTCGTCGAGACCAGTGGCAGCGATGGCGGTGGCTAGGCAGATGCGGGTCATCGTGTTTAAAAAGCGGGGCTGGGGACTGGGGGCTGGGGATTCGGGGCGGATTGCGCGGCGAGGTTCACGCGCTTGGGGGAGCGCCGGAAGGCGCGAAATGGTCTGGGCAGCGAGGCCAATCGCGCCTTCCGACGCTCCCACAGACGCAAGCCTCCAACCCCAGCCCCCAGTCCTGCTTCAACCGTCAAAGATTCACGTAATTCGGCCCCGCGCCACCTTCCGGCGTCACCCAGGTAATGATTTCGTAAGGGTCTTTCACGTCGCAGACCTTGCAGTGCACGCAGTTACTGGCGTTGATCTGCAGGCGGCGCTCGCTGCCGGTGCCGACCATTTCATAAACGCCGGCAGGGCAGAAGCGCTCGCAGGGGTTGCCGTACTCCTCGGTGCATTGGGTCAGGCAGATCGACGTGTCGGCGACCTTGAGGTGGACGGGTTGGTCTTCGTCGTGTTCGGTGGCGGCGAAATAGACGCCGGCGAGGCGGTCGCGTGGAGCGAGCGTGCGCTCAACGTAATCGCGCTTGGGTGTTTCATTGGCGCTTAGTTTGGTCAGGCTTGAATAATCCGGCTTGTTACGCCAAGTCCACGGCGACGCACCACCGGTCAGGGTTTCCCAGCCCGAGTTGAGCAGACCCACCCACAGGCCCTTTTTGAAGCTGGGCTTGATGTTGCGCACGCGCTTCAATTCGCTCATCACCACCGAGCCGCGCAGTTTCGCATCCCAACCGGCCGCCCTGAGCGAGCC
>JBBQQV010000160.1:0-7164 GCA_038215505.1 Lysobacterales bacterium | reverse complement strand
CTGGCTGCAGCCGATCGTCGCCGATGCCGAAGCCGGCTTCGGCGGCGTGTTGAATGCGTTTGAGCTGATGAAGGGCATGATCGAAGCGGGTGCCGCCGGGGTCCATTTTGAAGACCAGCTGGCCTCGGTGAAGAAGTGCGGCCACATGGGTGGCAAGGTGTTGGTGCCGACCCGCGAGGCAGTGGAGAAGCTGGTCGCCGCGCGTCTGGCTGCCGATGTCATGGGCGTGCCGACCCTGATCGTCGCCCGCACCGATGCCGAAGCGGCGGATTTGTTGACCTCCGATATCGATCCCAACGACATCGGCTTTTGTACCGGCGAGCGGACGATGGAAGGCTTCTACAAGACCAACAATGGCCTCGACCAAGCGATCTCGCGCGGTCTCGCCTATGCGCCCTACGCCGACTTGGTGTGGTGCGAAACCGGCAAACCCGATCTCGAGTTCGCTCTCAAGTTTGCCGAAGCCATCCACGCCAAGTTCCCCGGCAAGATGCTGGCCTACAACTGCTCGCCCAGCTTCAACTGGAAGAAGAACCTCGACGACGCCACGATTGCAAAATTCCAGAAAGAGATTGCCACCTACGGCTACAAGTTCCAGTTCATCACCCTGGCTGGCTTCCACTCGCTGAACTACGGCATGTTCGATTTGGCCCACGGCTACGCGCGCCGCCAGATGAGCGCGTTTGTCGAACTACAAGAGGCCGAGTTCGCGGCGGCGGAACGCGGCTTCACTGCGGTCAAGCATCAGCGTGAGGTCGGCACCGGCTACTTCGACGCGGTCACCCAGACAATCCAAGGCGGCAAATCCTCGACCACTGCATTGAAGGGCTCGACCGAAGAAGAGCAGTTCCACGAAGAGAAGACGGTCGCCTGATTCAGCGCTTGCCCAACGCGGCACCGCAACAAGCAAAACGGCCGGGGCATTGCGTTCCGGCCGTTTGCATTTGTTCAGTGTGTTTGAGGCCTTGCGGCGTAATTTCCCCGGGTTATCGCGGCTTGCCCGGTGCTGCTAGAACACCGACAATCCGGTGCGCAACGTAAGCAGCTCAAGCGCACGGATACCGAGCAGGGAGTTGCCGGTTGCGTCGAGTCCTGGCGACCAGACGCAGACACTGAAGTGCTGCGGCAACACCGCCAGAATGCCGCCGCCAACGCCACTCTTGGCCGGCAGGCCGACCCGAAACGCAAAGTCGCCAACAGCATCGTAAGCACCGCAGGTCATCATCAGCGCATTCACGCGCTTGGTCTGTTGCGGGCTGAGCATGCAGGTGCCGTCGGGCGTGCAACCGCCGTTGGCCAGAAACAGTCCGGCGCGGGCCAGCTCACTGCAGGAGAGCGCCATCGCGCAGTGATGGAAATAGGCGTCCAACACCGCGGCGGGATCGCCATGCAGATTGCCGAAGCTCTAGATGAACCACGCCATCGCGGTGTTGGTGAAACCGGTGTCGCGTTCACCATCGGCGACCTCGACATCGAAATCAGCATCGGGCGCATCGCTCAGGTCGCGCAGCAGATCGAGAAAAGTGCCCTTGGCATCGGCGAGCGCTTCCAGAATGACGTCAGTCACTACCAGCGCACCCGCATTGATGAATGGATTGCGCGGAATGCCGCGCTCATGCTCCAACTGCACCAGCGAATTGAAGCGCGTTCCGGAGGGCTCGCGACCCAGACGCGTCCACAGATCGTCGCGCGCATGCTGCATCGCCAAGGTCAGCGCGAACACCTTGGAGATACTCTGGATTGAAAAACGCGTGTCGGCGTCGCCAGCGACATGCAGCTCCCCATCAACCGTCACCAGCGCGATGCCGAACTGGTTTGGATCAACGCGCTTGAGCGCCGGAATGTAGTCCGCTACATGGCCACTGCCGCGCAGCGGGTTCAGTTCAGCAATGATCGATTGCAGGAGGTGGGTGTAATTCATCGATGAGGTTCAGCCGGCGGTGGGGTGGGAACAACGTCTGCTAGCGCGGCGCGCGATGTCACTGGTGATGGTACCCAGCTGAAGCGACAGTGACGCGGCCAGAAGAGTCAAACCAGTTTTGTAAAGGTCAGCCACTCTGCAAGCGGCGCTTGCGTTCCTCGGTAAACGACCACCAGTTACGTGGCTCACCGCCGTCGACGAAATGGGTGACCGAGATGAACACATCGATCACGCAGGGGTCGTGGCGAACGCCGGTGGCTGCGCACAGTTGCGCATACATCGCGAACGGGCATTTTCCAGCCAGTTGACTCGGCGTTTGAATGCCTAGCAAGCGCAGATCCGCCGCACTCGCCTTGCCGATGTTGGGCAAGTCGGTGAGTGAACTCAGGCGGGTGCGGTCAACCTTGGCGGGATGCACGAGCGCTGCTTGCCTGGCAAATTGATGGACGCAATTACCGGCTTACGGTGCTTCAAATCCATTGATGAAGATGGTATTGCTCGGCAGGGTGCCGGTGATCAATGACACCGTGCTTGCGGTGGCAATGTAGACATTGCCAATTGCGTCCTCGCCAAAGCTGCGGATGTTACCGCCGCTGGGCGTCCAGGTTTGTTGGCTCCACGAGCCACCGGTTTCAGTGGCGACGCGAATGATGCTCTCGCAGAAGTCGCCAAAAAAATACAGGCCTTGCAGCGAAGGTGCCGGCCCGCGATAGCGGTAGCCGCCAGTGATGGAGCAGGTAGACGTGAACGGGGCGGGACAGGTGTTGACATTTGCCTCGCGGCACAACTCGAATATCGGCTCGTCGAACACCGAAGGTTGATTGCAGGCGGGTGCATTCGACTGGTTAGGCCGTGTGCCTTCGCGGCAGCGCCAACCGTAATTGCGGCCTCCCAGCGAGGACGATGCCTCAAAGTTGACTTCCTCGCGCGCGCCTTGACCCACATCGGCGATGAACATGTCTTTGGTCTCGCGATCAAACGAAAACCGGAACGGATTGCGCAGTCCGAGTGCCCACACTTCGGCGCAGTTGGAGGTATTGCTGGCAAACGGATTGTCGTTGGGAATGGCATAAGGCGCTGAACCATCGGCAGCGTCTGCACAAAGCCGGTTGGCACCGGCGGGTGTGCTGTTGTCGACGTCGATCCGCAGCATCTTGCCGAGCAAGGCGCGCGACGGGCCGCGCCCGATCGGACCGCAACTGGCATTGATGGGACAACCGGCTTGGCCATCATTGGCGACGCCGTTGCAGAGCTGGGCGGGATCCAGCGTCTGACTGCGCGCGCAGGGATCATTGCCCGAACCGCCGTCACCCATGCCGATATACAGGAACCCGTCGCCACCAAAATGCAGGTCGCCGCCGTTGTGGTTGTTGAAATCCTGACTGATGGTGAGCAGGATGGTGAAGGTGGCGGTGTCGGCCAGATCGGGGTTACCTGCGGCGGTCAGCATGCGTGCAATGACCGTATTGCCAGCGCCGTTGGTGTAATTGATATAGACCTGTCGGTTGCTTGCGTAATTGGGATGAAACGCCATCCCGAGCAAGCCACGCTCGCCGCCGGACGTGAAGCCACCGGCGGGCACGAAGCACCCAGCCGAGGCCGAAGCACACAAGCGCAGATAGGGCGTAGCGCTGATCGTGCTGCCTTGCAAAATGCGGGCGCGACCACTTTGTTCCAACACCCAAAGGCGGGAGCCAAGGGCAGGCGGAGCGCGCACGGCGGTGATGTCAGTAAAGCCGCTGGCTTGTGGCACCAGCACCAAGTCTGGCGGCAGTTGTGCCACTGCCGGCTTGGCGATGAGTAAAGCCAATACAAC
Organism: Lysobacterales bacterium; assembly: GCA_038215505.1. Taxonomy (GTDB): domain Bacteria; phylum Pseudomonadota; class Gammaproteobacteria; order Xanthomonadales; family Xanthomonadaceae; genus JANNWF01. The sequence continues at coordinate 3,427 of JBBQQV010000160.1, read as the reverse complement.
TAGAAATGTGTTGAGGCGCATGGATAAGCCCTTGGCAAAAGCGAGACCCAAAGTGTGCCTCAGCGGCAAGGGTTACCCAAGTTATCTGAACGATTTGTTCATTTGCTTTGCAGGCCACGACGGTAGCCGATGGCTTCAGCGAGATGAGGCCGCGCGATACCGTCGGCACCGGCGAGATCAGCAATGGTGCGCGCCACCCGCAGAATGCGTTGCGCGGCGCGTGCGGACAGCTGCATGCGTTCCATGGCGCGTTCGAGTAGATCGCGGGTCGCGACGTCCAGCGCCGCAAGGCGAGCAAGCTCACTGGGCGGCAGCCGCGCATTGATGATTCCGCCACGTTGCTGCTGACGTAAGCGCGCCGCTTCGACGCGCATTCTGACCGCAGACGAAGGCTCGCCCGGCGGCGCCTCTGCCCGCAGTTCAGCCGGTGCAACTCGCGGCACTTCGACGATGACGTCGATTCGATCCAACAATGGGCCCGAGATGCGTCCGCTGTAGCGAGCAATCTGATCGCCACTGCATCGACAGCGCGCCGATGGATCGCCCGCCCAGCCGCAGGGGCATGGGTTCATGGCCGCGACCAGTTGAAATCGCGCCGGGAATTCTGCCTGTCGAGCAGCGCGCGAGATGCAGATGCGACCGGATTCGAGCGGTTCGCGCAGTACTTCGAGCACGCGTCGATCCCACTCGGGTAACTCATCCAGGAACAGCACGCCGTGGTGTGCCAATGAGATTTCGCCGGGTCGCGGTGGCGAGCCACCGCCAACCAGGGCCACGCCGCTGGCGGTGTGATGGGGAGAGCGCCACGCGGGGTCGCGCCAGCGCGCAGGGTCCAGAGGCAAACCCGCGATGGAGCGCACCGCCGCGGCTTCCAGCGCGTCCGCTTCGGCGAGCGCCGGCAATAAGCCGGGCAAGCGCGCCGCCAGCAGGCTCTTGCCGCTGCCCGGTGGGCCGATCATCAAGATGTGGTGGCCACCGGCTGCGGCGATCTCCAAAGCGCGCCGCGCCCGCGCCTGTCCGCGCACATCGGCGAGATCAGGAAACGTCGAGCCGGCAGCCACAAGTGGCCGCGCGGCCGGTGCTGCAAGCGCTTGCTCGCCACGCAGAAATGCACACACCTCGAGCAAGCTGCGCGCGACCCGCACATCGTCGCTGCCGGCCAGCGCTGCTTCGTGCCCGTTGGCCAGCGGCACCACGCTGCTGCGCTTGTCGCGACGCGCACCCAGCACTGCCGGCAGCGCGCCTTGCACCGCGCGCAATTCGCCGGTCAGCGCCAGCTCGCCAATGAACTCGATGCCGGCCAGCGCCGCCGTCGGCAACTGCCCGCTCGCGGCGAGAATGCCCAGCGCAATCGGTAAGTCATAGCGACCGCCTTCCTTGGGCAGATCGGCGGGTGCCAGATTGACGGTGATACGTCGCGCCGGAACTTCAAAGCGAGCGCACTGCAGGGCGGCACGCACGCGGTCCTTGCTCTCGCGAACGGCGGCCTCGGGCAAACCCACAATCGACATGCCCGGCAAGCCGCCAGCCAGGTGCACTTCAACTTGCACGGCTGGCGCATCGACGCCACATTGGGCGCGGCTGTGAACGATGGCGAGCGACATGATCGGAGCACTTCGGACAAGCGGGCGGCCTCCGCAGCGCCAGTGCGCCACGGTTGCCGGCCACGCGAGGCGACGTCTAGTTGCGGGTAATCGGCGAGCCCGCCAGTAGGCGTGCTTCAACATCCACCACCATGCGCTCGATCAGATCGAGCTTCTCGCGGGTGCGCAGCAACACCGCGCGCTGCACATCAAACTCCTCGCGAGTGACCAGGTCGAGGCGACCCAAACCGGCTTGCAGGGCGGCGCGAAAGTTCTTCTCCAGATCGCCGCGTGCCTCTTGCAATCCCGGCGGAACCAGGTCGCTGAGGCGCTGGGCGAGGTCGTCAATGGCCTTGAAATCGATCATGGGTGGTTCCTCAAAAAGGGTGTACGTAAGCCTATCTGGCCATCCTGACTTGCGCTGTCAGCAGATTTGGGCCTTGCGAGTAGGAAAAATCCTACACGGCGATGACAACAGAGCCGCTGCGCTGGACTATGCTCGGCAGCACCCACGCGCAATCGCCAGGAGCACTGCTCAGATGAAAATGATCACCGCCATCATCAAGCCATTCAAGCTCGACGACGTGCGGGAAGCGCTGTCGGAAGTCGGCGTCAATGGCATTACGGTGACTGAAGTCAAAGGTTTTGGGCGCCAGAAAGGCCACACCGAGCTGTATCGTGGTGCCGAGTACGTGGTTGATTTCCTGCCCAAGATCAAACTCGAGATCGCGGTTGTCGACGATCAGGTCGAACGCGTCATCGAAGCGATCACCGACGCCGCCAACACCGGCAAGATCGGCGACGGCAAGATTTTCGTCGCCCCGTTGGAGCAGGTCATCCGCATCCGCACCGGGGAGATGGATGGGGATGCGGTGTAGCCCAAGTCCAGCCCGAATGCTGTTCGCTTAAGCGTTCCGTGGCCCGTTCGCTCTGCTGCTTCAGAGCGGATACCGTGCCGGATCTAGCCCAACAACTCGTGTCAGTTTTTCATTGCGCTGAACATTGCACTTGTGCCTGCTGCGAGCCCGTGTTTGTGGCTAAGCATCACTTCCCGGAAATATCCGGCAACCCCGACGTCAACAGCCACGAATCTGCTTCTCCATCCCAGCGCCAAAGCTGCCGATCAATGATCGTGCGTTCAACCTGGGTGTGCCGATTGATGACTCGAATTTCAACAATCTGCATCAGTTCATCCTCGCTGACGGGTCCGCTGCTCTTGACCAGATAGCCTGTGAATTGAACCTGTTCGTAGCGGGCGCGATCAACGGCGGTGAGCGGCTTCTTTTCCAGCGTCTTTGGATCGACAAAGCCCAGCGCGCCTTCTATGTCACCCCAGCGAATGGCACCGGCATAGAGATACAGCGCTTCGGCTTGTTGTCGCGTATTCGGCTTGTTGGCACAGGCGGCGAGCAACAGCAGCAGCAGTGAACAGACAATCAATCGAATGGGACGGGGCATGGTCGGGCCGCGGCAGATGGGCGAAGGCTGAGCATAACCGTCGGCGCGTCAGCATGTGTTGCCGGGTTCGCTCCGCGTCGGCTGGCTAGACCGGTGGGGTCACCGTTGCTCAATCAAAGCAGTGTGCCGCCTTCGCGCTTTAAAGTGATCAGCGCCGAGGTGTCCTCTGCGCCACGGCCGCGGGCCACCAGTTCGGCATAGTCGGCCAAGGATTGCAGCAGCACCGGATGCGCCACGCCTGCAGCGGTCGCCATTGCATCGACGATGCGAAGATCCTTCAGCAGATGGGCGCACTTGAAGCCGGGCGTGAATTCACTGCGCAGCATGGTGGCGCCGCGTTTGTCGAGGAACCAGTTGGCCGCAGCGCCAGCCGCCAGCGTCGGCAG
>JBBQQV010000159.1:0-7170 GCA_038215505.1 Lysobacterales bacterium | reverse complement strand
GCCGCTGCCCAGCGGAGCCAAGTGGGGCGCACCGGTATACTTGCGGCCCTCTTTTCCTGCCCTGCGAGCCCCCATCCATGGAACCCGCACTCAAACAGCGCCTGATGGGTGCAGCCGTGCTGGTTGCGCTGGCAATCATTTTTCTGCCGATGGTGTTTGACGGCCCGGCGCCGCCGCCTCCACCCGCAGCCGCGCTGCCATTGGGCGTGCCAGCATCGCCAGACCGGCCGTTACAAACGCGCGAGATTCCACTCGCGTTGCCAACGCAGACGCCAGTCGCGACGCCAGCGGTTGCGCCAGTCGCCAGCATCGATCCCAATCGATTGGCGACGGTTGACGTCGCGACCACGCCGCGCCCCGACCTCATGAATGCGCCGGCCCCCGTGGCGACCACTCCTGCGGCCACCGCTCCTGCGGCCACCACAACGGTTGCGACGCCGACAGTGATACCCACCGGCACGTTGACAGCGGCGCCAACTAAGCCTCTCGCGAACAATCCGGCAAGCGTGCCGGCTGTGCCAGTCGCTGCGCCTGCGCCAATGCCGACGCCGACGCCAGCCGCCACAGCAACATCAACGCCAGCGGTGTCAGCGGCAACAACTTCCACCAGCCCGGCACCCGCGCCCACCAGCACTCCACCTTCAGCTGTTCCGGCGACGTCGATCCCGGCCGGTGGCCGCTATGTTGTCAACCTGGGTAGTTATGGGAATGGCGCCAACGCGCAGACGTTGCTCGGGCGGCTCAAGGCGGGCGGCGTGCAGGCGTATGCCGAATCGATCCAGTTGGACGGCAAGCCGGTAACGCGCCTGCGTGCAGGGCCGTATGCAAGCCGTGCGTCTGCGGAAGCCGCATCAGCTGCCGCGCGCCGGGTTCAAGCGGATTTGGCGACCGCCGTTATCGGTTTGGAGTCTGCCGATGCGGCACCTGCACGCGTGGCACCAGCGGTGGCCGGTGGATTTGTCATTCAAGTGGGAGCATTCAAGTCCGAGACCGAGGCAAATTTGCTGCGTGATCGCGTTCGCAATGCAGGTTTTGCGACCTTTGTGGAGAAAATTGCTCGTGATGGTGGCAGCTTGTGGCGAGTGCGCGTCGGGCCTGAACTGCAGCGCGCCCAAGCGGAAGAAACCCGGCTTGCCTTGCAGCAGCGCTTTCAAGTCGATGCGCAAGTGTTGACGCACCCCTGAAGCCGCGATGCTCAATGCGGCGGACATCGCCCTGCTAGCCGTAGTTGCGCTGTCATGCGTGATGGGGTTTTGGCGCGGATTTCTCGTCGAAGTGATGTCACTGGTGGTGTGGGCGGGTGCTTTCTGGTTGGCTTTTACCTTTGGTGACAACGTGGCTGACATGTTTGCCCATGTGGTGGAAACACCTTCCGCGCGCCTGTTTCTTGGCTACACCGTCCTGTTTCTTGGCGCGCTCACAATTGGCGGCATGACCACCTGGCTGATCGGCAAGCTGGTCAAAAGCACCGGTCTGTCGGGTACCGATCGACTGCTCGGGCTGGGCTTTGGTGCCGCGCGCGGTGTTGCCTTGTGTTGCGTCGCGGTATTGGTGCTTGGCTTCACGCCGTTGCCGCAAGATCCGTGGTGGTCAGGTTCGCGCCTGCTGCCCAGTTTCACCGCAGGCGCACAATGGTTGCGCGAGTGGTTGCCGGAGGCGGTAGCCAATCAAGTACAACTTGAACGCTTGCCAGCGCTGCCTGAACTCCCTTCCGACCCAGCGGCGCTTCCGCCACCGGGGTCTGGCTGACCGCTTCCAGGAGTCATCGATATGTGCGGCATCATCGGAATCGCCGGTCGCAGTGAAGTTGCCGCGTCCCTCTACGACGGACTCACCGTGCTGCAGCATCGTGGCCAGGACGCCGCAGGTATCGTCACCGTCGATGGCCAGCGTCTGCGCATGCACAAAGGCAATGGGCTGGTAAAAGACGTATTTGGCGAGCCGCAAATGCGCTTGCTGACCGGCCGACTCGGGATCGCGCATTGCCGCTATCCCACCACCGGCTCAGAAGGCTTGGACGAAGCGCAGCCGTTTTACGTCAACTCGCCTTACGGCATTGCGCTGGCCCACAACGGCAACTTGGTCAACACCGACGCGCTGCGTCGCGAAGTGTTCGAGCAAGATCGCCGCCACATCAATACCGAGTCGGATTCCGAAGTCCTGCTCAATGTCTTCGCCCACGAGTTGGGTGCGCAAGGCCAGCTCTCCGCCAAGGCGGCGTTTGCAGCGGTGGCCGGTGTGCATCGGCGCGCCCGTGGTGGCTACGCCGTCGTCGCCGTGGTGCTGGGATTGGGCTTGGTCGCCTTTCGCGATCCCCACGGCATTCGGCCGCTGGTGCTGGGTCGTCGCGAAGGCGCCGTCGGCATCGAGTATGCGGTGGCCTCAGAGAGTGTGGCGTTCGACTTGCTCGGCTTTCAACGCGTGCGTGACGTGCGACCTGGAGAGGCCTTGGTGATCGGCCCCGACGGCGAGCTCAGCAGCGAGATGTGTTGCGCCGAACACGCGCATGCGCCCTGCATTTTTGAATACGTGTACTTCGCCAGACCCGACTCGATGATCGAGGACGTCTCGGTGCACAAGGCGCGGATGCGCATGGGCGTGACGCTGGGCGAAAAGATTTTGCGCGAGCGCCCGGATCACGACATCGACACGGTGATTCCGATTCCTGATTCCTCGCGTGATGCCGCGTTGGAAGTCGCCAATGTGCTGGGCATCAAGTATCGCGAAGGCTTTATCAAGAATCGCTATGTCGGCCGCACCTTCATCATGCCGGGCCAGGGCGAGCGGGTGAAATCGGTGCGCCGCAAGCTGAATCCCATACCGCTGGAGTTTCGCAATCGCGTGGTGCTGCTGGTCGACGACTCCATCGTGCGCGGCACCACCTCCAAGCAGATCGTGCAAATGGCCCGCGAAGCCGGCGCGCGCAAGGTCTATCTGGCCTCCGCTGCACCGCCGGTTCGATTTCCCAATATCTACGGGATAGATATGCCGGCCGTCAGCGAGTTGATCGCCCACGGACGCAGCGTCGAACAGATCCAGGCCGAGCTCGGCTGCGACTGGTTGATCTATCAGGAATTGGACGATCTGATCGCAGCCGTGCGCGGCAAGAACGCCACACTCGGTTTTGACACGTCCTGCTTCTCGGGGGAATACATCACCGGTGGCGACGCCACTTATTTGGATAGCCTGCAAGCCAGTCGTTCTGACGACGCCAAGCAGCGGCGGCGAGCGGGTTGAGGGCGCAGTCAATGTTTGCAATCCCAGTTGCGCCTCCGTCGCCGGCCCGTTTGCAAGACGCGGCGCTGGCATGTTTGCTCGCCGACAGCGTTGAATCCAAGCTCGCCTTCAGCGAAGTGGCAGCGCGCATCGAGGTCACGGCTGAGCCCATCGGCACTGAACCAATCCCGCTTCCGATGCCGGGCCGACCGGCAAAGCCCACCTTGGTTTCGCCTCGCGACTTGGCGCAGCGCGGATTGGGCACGCCGCTCGGCCGGGCGGCCTTCATCCACGCCATCGCTCACATCGAGTTCAACGCCATCAATCTGGCATGGGATGCGGTGTATCGCTTTCGCGGCATGCCAGTCGAGTTCTATCGCGACTGGAGTTTTGTCGCCGCCGACGAGACCCGGCATTTCTCGATGCTGAACGCACGGCTGCAATCGCTCGGTCATGCCTACGGCGATTTCGATGCTCACAACGGCTTGTGGGAGATGGCCGTGGCTACCCAGCACTCTTGCCTTGAACGTATGGCGCTGGTGCCGCGCGTGTTGGAGGCGCGCGGATTGGATGTGACGCCGGCGATGATCGAGCGTCTGCAGAGCGCCGGTGACAAACAGACCGCCGAGGTGCTGCGGGTGATCCTGCGCGAGGAAGTGGCGCATGTGGCGATCGGGTCGCGCTGGTTCGCCTGGTGTTGCGAACGCGAAGGAGTTGCTGCCGGCGCGACATTCACGCGGCTGATCGGGCAGTACGCGCGCGGTGCGCTGCGCGGACCGTTCAATCGACCCGCCCGAATCGCCGCAGGATTCAGCGAGGCCGAAATCGATGGACTTGAAGCAATGAGCGCGGCGAGCTGAAGGAGCGCCGCGCTTTCGGGCGGCTGCCGCGAGCTAAAGGAGGGTCGCGCTCCCGCGCGGCTGCACTTTTCGGCGGGTGCGGCACACTTTCACGCCTTCCATCGCTCCCACCAAAATCAGGTAAACGCACAACGCAGCGCCGAACAAACCCAAGTGGGACGATTCTTCCAACTTGAACGTACACCTAACCACGTGCAATGCTTCACAGGTGTCGCACGGCAGAAACGTGGCGGTCGAGTGCGTCCAGTGTCGGGCGCAACCACGCCATCAGCCACTTTTTCCGCTCGCACCGATCCCGTCAGAATCCAGCTTTCGTCAGCCTGCTCTAGTCAGCTTTAGGAAATCACCATGGTCTCGACATCCCGCGTCATCAATATCGGCCTCGCCTCCTTGGCCGGTCTCGCCGCCATCGCATGGCAGCCCGCACAGGCCCAGTGCAACACCACCGCATGGACGACCGTCACCGGTGCTCCGGTTTCCGGCGGACCGGCTCAGGGCGTCCGTATTTATCAGGGCGCTTGCGGCCTGAACCCGGTCAACGGCGCTGGCGCGAGCCTCGTCGAAGAAGCCACTCGTCACTCAGCTGAAGGCGGCGGCGGCGCGCCCTTTATCGCGCGTTTCTTCTTCTACGCCGGCATCACTGGTGCCAACCCGGTCGTCTTCCGCGCATTCAGCGCTGACGTCGCCGGCACCCAGGTCATCCAAGTGACCCATAACCCGAACACCCAGAACGTCAGCTTTCTGGTGAACGGCACCACCCAGAGCACCGCAGCCAACTCGGCTACCAACGGCAAGTGGATCGAGGTCACCTTCACCTACAACGCGTCAGGCACGTTTACCGCCAATACGCGTTCGGTGTCGCCGACGGCAGTTTTGACGGACATCGCGGGCTCCATCACTGCGATCAATACTAGTGCGCTGACGGTTGAGCGAGTCCAGCTTGGCAACGTCGCTGGCGGCGGCGGCACCGGAAGCACGTCCATTGACGAGTACGAGGCCTCACGCCAGGTCGGTGGAACGCCAGCCACGGCGCTGACACCGATGTGCCGTGGTAATGTCAATAACGACATTGGCATCAATGTGGGCGACCGCGCCGCGGTGACGGCGGCGCTTAATGGCAACTTCCCCGCGGCCAATCGACCTGACTGCAACGAAGATGGCGGCATCAACACCGGTGATCGCGCCTGCGTAACGGCCATGCTCAACGCTGGCCGGGTTTGCAGCTGAAACGCCTAACTTAAAGGAATCAACTCCATGCGTAACATTTTTGTAAAGGCGGCGATCAGTGCCGTGCTATTCGGGGCGTTTGCAGGCCAAGCGTCCGCAGCAGGTTGGGAAATCTGGACTGAGAAGCAAGGATCGGATCAACTCGTCATTGTTACTTCGTTTTCTGGTGACGGAGAGTTGGACGAAGCCCAAGTTGACTTATCGGTGATGGGCGGCTTCGAGATTCTGGAGGCGAAATCGCTGATGAAGGGCGCTATTTGCGCGGGATTCAAGGATCAAAGCATGTTGCGATCGGTCCCGCCAAGCGGCGCAGGAAGCGCGTTGAAGAGCCAGTCAACCGATGCGTGCATGTTCACCATCCGCGTTACGGGAGCGAAGGTTTGGACTCCTTCCGAAGTCCTAAAGGCGAACCCAATTTGTGCTTCCTCGACGAAAGGAATGGTCTCGTGCGATGCTTCCATGAGAAGCGTCAAGTAAAATAGCGATTTAAGAACGGATGTTCGAATACCTGCCGCGCGGCCAAATCCGCGCGGCCTTTGCATGACAATTCTTTTTTTGGGGAGTACGACGATGAATACTAAGAAACTGCTTGCCCTTGCTGTATTGGGCTTCCTTCCTTTTGCAGCACATGCCGGATCCTTCTCGGCCGCTGCCACCGGTGCACCCGGGGCATCTGTAACTCTGACCGTGGCTTTTACTGGTGACGGCAGCAGTACGGAAGCGCAAACCGATTTCCAATTTAGCAACACAAACGTCACGATTTCCGCGCCGGTTATTGCGGCCACTGGTGCAATTTGTCAAATCATTTCACCGACACGGATTCGTACTATTTCGCCGTCGGGTCCAAATGCTGGTAACGACCCGATCCCGACGGGACCGACGTCTATCTGTACGTTCACTGCGGCGATTGGTGGGGCTGCGCCCGAGGGTTTGATCCCATTCACGGCTCAGGCGGGGACGTCACTTTGCTTTGACGTAGGCGCTAACCCGGTCATGCCCTGCACGGTTGCAGCAAACTCCGGCGTCACCGTCGCCAACCAGCCCATCCCGCGCACTTTGAGCTACAACCCGGCAGTTGGTTCAACGATTACCTTTGCGGCCGGCGCAACTCCGGGCACTTCTGCTCCGTCGCAAAACATCGCGGTGACTGCGGCCGGTACCTCGGGGTCGGCCACCCTCACCGGTTGCGCCATCACCGGCACGGGCGCCGCGAGCTTTAGCGTCGCGCCGACCAGCCTGACCTTCAACACGTCCATCTCGCAGAATTTGGTGGTGGGTTGCACCTACCCGGTCGCCAACGCTGCGGCTACGCTGACTTGCACGGAAACTGATGGCGATACCGTCGCTCCAGGTGCTGCCCGTGCGTTCCAGTTGGCTTGCCCAGCGCCGACGGTCAATCCGACCATCACCGCGAATCCGGCCTCCGGCTCGACCATCACTGTTTCCGGCGGTCTGGCTGCTACTCAGGGTCTGAGCCTCATCGATCTGTCCGCTACGGGCGGTTCGGGTGCTGGTACCACTGCAATCAGCTGCACCTCCACCGGTAACGTGCAAATCTCTGCTTCGCCGGCCACGCCGTCGGGTCAGGGACCGGTTGTCCAGAATGTAACCACGGGTCAGCCGACCGACATCCGTGTTGGCGTCCAGCTGACGGCGAATGCTCAGTCGCCCGCCGGCACGATCACCTGCACCGTAGCCGGTCAGGCTAACCTCACCTACACGGTGAATTCGCCAGCTGGTGTCACCACCGTCCCGCCGACCTTCATCCCGTCGTCGTCGACCTGGTCCGCGCTGGCTCTGCTGAGCTTGCTGGGCGTGTTTGGCCTGCTGGCCGTTGCGTTCCGCCGTCAGGCGTAAGCGATAGCAG
>JBBQQV010000158.1:0-7174 GCA_038215505.1 Lysobacterales bacterium | reverse complement strand
CCGCCGAACGAGGGCGTGCGCAATTCATGAAAAGTTCGGGCTAGATCTCCTGGGTGGTGGTGATGCCCGCCAGCGGCAGAAAAAACCCGAAGTGGTTGGGGAAGTCGGAACAGTCACAGGCGATGGTTTCACCGCTGGCCTGCTCTTCGGCCTCACGCGTCTGCCCATCGGTGGCAAGAATGAACTTGGCCTTCGCTTTGCTGGTGGCGGGGCTTGCCTGCAACGCCTTGAGCGCGTCGCTGACCGCGCCGACGGCACAAACGGCAATACGGATGTTGTTTCGTTGCAGCACGCCAGCTGGCACATCGGAGGCATTGTTGTTGCCTGCGCGTAGGCGTTTGATGGCGGTGTCTTTGTTGCCGAACGCGGCCAAAAAGGCGAACGCAAACTCACCCGCATCGAAGGGCTGCTCGGCCAGCTCAGATATCGCGGCTTCGATCTCGACGGCGTTCATGTGAATGGTGATCCAAGGCAGTGCGCGAACGATGTGGGGCGGAGTTTGGTCAATGCCTCGGGGACTTTACCCCGAGCAGGCAGGCGGCCTGCGCTTGGCGATGCAGCAAGCCGAGCCATCACTGTCGAGGCGGGGGTCGTAAAGCAGCGACGTTGGGATCAGCGACCTGCGTAAATTCAGCGTAAAGGCCATGGCTGGGGCCTGCAGCAACCGAGGGAAATCAGCCATCGCCGGCAGTAACCGACGGGCGCTACACTCAGAGGCATGAGCGTAGGCATCCTATTGGTCACCCATCCTGGCATCGGCGGCTGCTTGCGCGGCTTGGCCACGCGCATGCTGGGGCCGCTGCCGCTGAAGGTGGAATGTGTCGAGGTCGGCTTCGATACCGATCTTGATGCCTTGCTGCCGATTGCCAGCGCGGCCTTGCGGCGGGTCGATTCGGGTGCCGGCGTGCTGATCCTCACCGACCTGTTCGGCGCTACGCCAAGCAATTTCGCCCAGCGATTGAGCCAGCTAGGCACCTCGACGCGGCGCATCGCCGGACTCAACTTGCCGATGTTGATGCGAGCACTCAATTATCCCGACCGCGATTTGGCAGGCCTTGCCGATAGCGCGGCGCAAGGCGCACGTCTGGGCATCGTGGTGGAGCATGGTTGAGCGCGAATTGCAGGTAATCAACCGGCTCGGCCTGCATGCGCGGGCCTCCGCAAAGCTGGTTCAATTGCTGGGTTCGTTTCGCGCGCAAATCACCTTGGTGGCGCGCGGACGTGAGGTCAATGGCAAAAGCATCATGGGGGTGATGATGCTGGCCGCAGGCCAAGGCATGTCGGTGTTGATCCGCGCGGAGGGCGAAGACGAAAGCGCCGCCATTGAGGCCGCCGCCGCGTTGTTCGCGCGTTTTTTTGACGAGGGCGGCTGAGATGCGCCGCGAGTTTGCCGGCATTGGTGCAGCCAAAGGCCTGGCGCTGGGCCGTGCGCGCGTTCGCGAGCCGCATCGGCTGGAGATTGACGAACGCCGCATCGAAGCCGAGGAAATCGAAGCCGAACGCGAGCGCATGCGTGATGCCTTGGCGGCGGCGCGCAAAGAACTCTCCGACCTGCGTGAGCGTGTGCGCGGCGCAATCGCTCACGAGGTCGGCGAGTTCATCGACCTGCACAGCATGTTGCTCGACGATCCTGATCTGTTGCATGGCTTGGACGAACTGATCCGCACCGCCCGCTTGAGCGCAGGCCACGCCTTGCGCATGCAGCGCGACCGTTTGGCGGCGGTGTTTGACGGCATCGACGATCCTTACATGCGCTTGCGCCGCGAAGACATCGACCACGTGATTGGCCGCGTGTATGCGGCGCTGCAACGCAACCCCGCCTCGCAAGTGATCGGCATGGCCGGCGAGGTTTTGATCACCGACAGCGTGGCACCGTCGGAACTGGCGCAGTTGGCCGAGGGCGGCGTGGTCGCCGTCATCACCGCGCAAGGCAGCATGCTGTCGCACAGCGCCATTCTTGCGCGCAGCCTGCACCTGCCTCTGGTGGTGGGTGTGCACGAGGCGCTGGCGCATATCAATGACGGTGATGCCTTGATCGTCGACGGCCAAACCGGCCGCGTGATCGTCGAGCCGTCAGCGACTGATTTGCAGGATTTCCGCAACCACCAAGCCGCCGGCAGTCGCGAGCGACGTTCGCTCTCACGCTTGCGCGGAGCGGCCACCCGAACCAAAGACGGCGTCGATATCGCCCTGTATGCGAATGCCGAATCGCGCGAGGACGTGGCTCAGGCACACGCGCTGGGTGCCGATGGTGTCGGCTTGTATCGCACCGAATTTCTGTTCCTGCAGCGGCGTGAATTGCCCACAGAAGACGAGCAGTTTTTTGCTTACCGTGACTTGGTGCTGGGCATGGGCGGCCGCCCGGTCACCATTCGCACGCTTGATCTGGGCGCAGACAAAGCCGACAGCAGCGGCCTGACCCTGGCCCGCGAGCCCAACCCTGCCTTGGGTCTGCGCGGTGTGCGCTTGTGCCTGGCGCACCAAGACGTGTTCTGCGCGCAGTTGCGTGCAATCTTGCGCGCTTCAGGCTATGGCCCGGTGCGGATTCTGGTGCCGATGATTACCGCCGTGTCAGAAATCATCGCCGTGCGTACCTTGATCGATGCCTGCGCGGACGCCGTGCGCAAAGCCGGCCATCCGATGGCCGAACAGGTCGAGTTGGGTGCCATGATCGAAGTGCCGGCGGCCGCACTCGCCATCGACACCATCCTGCCGCAAGTGGATTTCTGCTCGGTGGGAACCAACGACCTGATCCAGTACCTGTTGGCGATTGATCGCGGCAACGATGCCTTGGGCCCGCTGTGCACGCCCAACCATCCCGCCGTGCAACGGGTGTTGCGCGATGTCATCGCCACCTGCAAAGCCGCTGGCAAGCGCATTGCCGTCTGTGGCGAGCTGGCCGGCAGCGCCGAGCACACGCGCATGCTGCTGACCTTGGGTTTGACTGAATTCAGCATGCATCCATCCAACATGCTGGAGGTGCGTCGTGCGATTCGCGATAGTGATTTGGGGCAGCTGCGGGCCACCATTTAGTCTCCGCTCAGTCCCAGCGAGGGGGTGGGACGGATTGGCACTAGCGCGTATGGTGTCGGCTGCTGGACTCACCACCTTCTGTTAAATGTCCTCGATTGATGCCCAAGCGCTTCCTTCCGCCGGCTTGTTACGCGAGCAGTTTGAGCGCCGTCGGCCGTTTCGCCACTTTGTCGTCGACGATTTTTTTGCACCCGCTTTTTGCAGCGATTTGCTGGCCCAGTTCCCGCCGTTTGAGCGCGGCAACGCCCGCAATGAGGATGGCGAACTCGGCGGCAAATCGACATTTGAGCGAGTCCGTGAGCTGGGGGCCGCCTATGTGGCGCTGGACGAACTGGTTAGCAGTGAACGGTTCTTGGCGTGGTTGTCCGCGAGCACTGGCATTCCGGACTTGCTTTACGACCCGTCGTACTTGGGCGGAGGCACCCACGACAACCGCCATGGCCAAGATCTCGACCCTCACGTTGACTTCAACCACCATCCAGAGAACGGCTGGCAGCGGCGGCTCAATCTCATCCTTTACCTGAATTCCGAGTGGGACCCCAACTGGGGCGGCATGCTTGAGTTGCACACAGAGCCGCGCTCAACAAAGAACGCGGTGACTCCGATCAGCCCCTTGTTCAATCGCTGCGTGGTGTTTGAAACCACCGAATACAGCTGGCACGGTTTCAGTCGCATCGAGTTGCCGGCAATGATGCGGGACCGCAGTCGGCGATCCATCGCGCTTTATTTTTACTCACAAACACGACCCGAAGCAGAGATGCGGCCATCTCATCAGACGATCTACGTCGACCGACCTTTGCCTGCCCACTTGAAAGCCGGGCATACCCTCACCGACAACGATATGCAGGAGTTAAAGAGCCTGCTCGCTCGGCGTGACACCCACACGGAAAGGCTTTACAACGAATTGAAAAAAGTCGGCGCCAGTCTGGACGGCAAACCGCGCGGCCATGTGTCTCGCTTGACGGCAGGCCTCTACCAGCTTTTCAGTCAGCGCTGGGTCGAGTCGAAGCCACTTGATCGCGCACAGGTGAAAGCGGCAATGCTGCCCTTTGTTGCCCACCTGCCTGCAGCCTTGCGTGAGCCCTTGCGACGAGAGTGGCGAAAGCGCGGACGCGCGACCACCGATGGCAGTGTCGAGCAAGTCGAGATCAGCTCAGGGGTGTCGCCGGCAATCCCTGCACAAGCCGACACTGAGGAATCCGCTTACCTCGCTCGCATAGCCAAAGAAACCGAGATATTTGCTTCGCAGGCAAATGTGCACGACCTACCCAACATCTTTCACTATTGGTCCAATCGATTTCTGCTGCCAATGATGCAAGCCTTCGGGGCAAACAATCCCGACGAGTTCTTTGTCACTTATTTGCTCGAGTCGGCACGCCGTAGCGGCAATGCACGGCCGCGCTTTGTGAGTCTGGGATCAGGCAATTGCGATGCTGAAGTGCGCGTAGCGCAGGGTTTGCGCGAACGTGGCTTGGACGACTTTGTGCTTGAGTGCGTCGACATCAACCCAACGATGTTGCAGCGCGGACGCGAATTGGCAGCAGCGGCTGGTCTCTGCAACCATGTGATACCGGTTCAAGGCGACTTCAATCGCTGGAAACCGCAGGGACTGTTCGATGGCGTGATGGCCAATCAGAGCCTGCATCACGTGCTGGCCCTGGAAGTTTTGCTCGATGCCACCCTGCAGTCCATGGCACCGAAAGCGCTATTCGTCGTCTCCGACATGATCGGACGCAACGGCCACCAACGCTGGCCGGAAGCCATGAGCATCGTCAGGGAGTACTGGCTCGAGCTTCCAGAAAGCTATCGCTACAACTTGCAATTGCGGCGCCAAGAAGACCAATTCCAAGACTGGGACTGCTCGCATGAAGGCTTTGAAGGCGTGCGCGCGCAGGACATTCTGCCGCTGTTGCTGGAACGCTTTGGCTTCGAAGTGTTCGTCGGCTTTGGCAGTCTGATCGACCCATTCATCGACCGTAGTTTTGGCCACCATTTCGACCCGGACAATGGGTGGGATCGCGACTTCGTTGATCGCGTGCATGCGCGAGATGAAGCCGAACTGCAGGCGGGCAACATTACGCCTGTGCACATGGTCGCCGTGCTCGCTAAAGACCGCGCAGTGCAGTGTCGCTATCGGTTGAACCTGAGCCCGACGTTTTGTGTGCGACCACCTGATCAATAAACCTTGCCTAGACGCGTAATCCAAACGTGATCAGCCTCAACTGCTGAATTCCTGCGTTTTCCCGAACCAAGACCTCTGGGCTTGGTGCATGCACGATCAATCGGGCTCATCTGCGGAGCGGAGCAGCAGTCCTCGACCGCCAACCGACGACAAACGGCTGCGCAGAGCCCAAGTAGCCGAAGGCTGGGCTGCAAGCAGTGATCAGCTGCACCGGTTCGAGCCCCGCCGTTCGAAAATCGTCGAGCAGATCCCAGCCGAAGTCTTGAAAGCACAACACACCTTTGGCGCTGAGCGGATTTCCGTGGTGCTGCGGCGGTAGCAAATGTTCAATCTGGCCACTCGCATTCAGGCGCGCCCGAACCACGGTTTGCGCTTGCTGAAGGTTGAACGGCACGGTCAACAGCAACAGGCCGCCGGGTTGCAGCACGCGCACGAACTCGCGCACTGCAGCGCGGTAATCAGCAACGTGTTCGAGCACATCAAAACTCAGTACTGCGGCCTGCGACGCGTCCGCAAAACTGAGTCGGGTAACGTCTTCGTGGCGAAGTTGGCGGATGCGCCAACGAAATGACTGCCCGGGCGGCGTACTCGGCGATGCAAACTCGCTGCCAATCAGACTCGGCTCACGCGTTTTGATGTGTCGATAAAGCCGGGTAGTCTGCTCGGTGAGGTAGACGCTACCCGACGGCCGTGGCAAGCAGTGAAACAAATGCAGCGCCGCGCGCCAACGATTGATCAAGCCGCAGCGGTCGCAACCCAGGGACTCACGCCAATTCGGCTCGACTAACGCAATCTGTCGATAGTCAAATCGCCTGACCGCTTGGCAGCCGACGCAATAACCGCTCAGCCATTTCGATTTGGCCTGCAGCAACATCGACTCAAAGGCCACTTGGCCCTGCCACTCCTGCCCGAGTTGATGGGCAACCGAGTGGACCTGCTCCAGCGATTGCCAACGTTTGAAGCCGTGAGGCAGAGCTAGCATGCGCAAGCAGGTGGTCACAGTGGTGAACAGTCAGCCTAGCGACTGCGACCCGCAGCGTCCATCGCGCGCATCAGTTGCGCTAGCGCCGCGCTTGGCCAAGCGCCGATAATGACGATTCGCTTCCGGATCACCGCGCATGGCCGACACCCCCCGCCACGACAAAGCCGCGCGCCAACTGAAACTGCTCTCACAGGCGCTGGATTCTGGCCGACTGGGGCCGGTTCGACGGCTGGTCAATACGCTGTCACCGGCCGAGATCGGCAACCTGCTGGAATCGCTGCCATCGGGAAAGCGCGCCATCGTGTGGGGTCTGGTCGACTCAGAGGACGATGGCGAGGTGCTGGTCCACGTCGGCGAGGAAGTCCGTGAGAGTCTGATCGCGGAGATGGACCCGGACGAATTGATCGCCGCGGTCGAAGATCTCGATATCGATGACTTGGCCGATCTGGTCGAGGACCTGCCGGATCAAGTTATCGAAGAAGTGCTGAAGTCGATGGACCGCGAGAACCGCGAGCGCCTCGAGCAAGTGCTTTCGTATCCAGAGGATTCCGCCGGCCGCTTGATGAACCCGGATGTGGTCACGGTGCGCGCAGACGTGAGCGTCGACGTGGTGCTGCGTTACCTGCGGCTGCGTGGCGAGTTGCCCGATCACACCGACTATTTGTTCGTGGTGAGTCGTCGTCACCAGTATCTGGGGCGAGTGTCGTTGTCAGCCTTGCTCACCCACGAGGCGGGCACGCCGATCAATCAACTGCTCGATGACGAGCAGCCCGCCATCAACGTGCACGAGCACGACAACGAAGTCGCGCGGCAGTTCTCGGATCACGACTGGATCAGCGCGCCGGTAGTCGACGATAACAACATCCTGCTCGGCCGCATCACCGTCGATGACGTCGTCGATATCATCCGCGAGCAAGCCGAACACCAGGCCCTGGGCGCAGCCGGGTTGAATGAAGACGAGGACATGTTCAGCCCGG
>JBBQQV010000157.1:0-7192 GCA_038215505.1 Lysobacterales bacterium | reverse complement strand
GCTCTGATTGCGCGATCGCCTCACAACCTTGCTCCGTCAACATGTCGGCAGCTTCATCCCACTACCGTTGCACCACTCAACATCCCGCCGAGTCTGGTGGCGAGTAGGCAAAGCGTCCGGCTTCGCCAACCAGTTCGTCCCCTTTGGCCAGACTCGATAGCCACAAACGAGTGTCCCAGAAATAGCCGCTGTGATTGATCAGCAGATCGGGTTTGCTGTCGCCGTCGAGGTCGCCGATCCACTGCACAAAATCTTCAATCGGCAGATGATCGGGTGACATCAGGTGCAGCTCGAGTTCTCCGAGGTCTTGGATGACACCCTCCAATTCGAGCACGATCCGGGTCGGTTGATCCGCCTGCTTTCTGTCAATGGCGATCACCAGGTCGCCGATACCTTCCAAAGCAAACGTTTGTTTTGAGGTTGGTCGCACGTTGAGGGCGTAGGGATGTCTCGTGACCTCCGTTAGCTTTCGCGCATACCACCAAGTGGTCAACTCACGTTCCTTCAGTGCCAATGAACTCAATTCGCGGATCGGCTTGAAAATGGCAAGCAGGGTGGCATCACTGGGTTGGCGCAAGCGGTAGTCCACGGGATCAGGTGATGCGACGGACAGGCGATCTGCATTGAGCCCATACGGCAGTGGACCCCAGTTGAGGATTTGGCTGGGCACATCCGGACCGTCGTAGGTGTTGTGACGGCTTTTCGTCGTTGTCAACGATGTGCGATGCAGGTTGCAGCCCGCTGCATCACAGGCGATCACCCACCAGCCGTCGCCGGCGACAAAGTGGCGACCGGGAATATGGTGCTGACCGGCGCCCAGCGGTATCGTCCCGCCCGCGTAATTGCCATCGCCCAGATCGCCGCCGAACAACACAACGCTACCGGATGTGGGATCGGGGTACCACGCCGGATCATAGGACTCGTTTGGCAGCGTTTCGCTGTGCACATTGGCCACCTGCAATAGCAACAGCGTCGCCAGCAGCGGCAGGTCGATTGGGCGTTTGCGCTGGCAGCGGTTGGTTGGACGTTGCTCAAACATGGGGCAGGTCTGTCTGGTTGGCCGGTTGTGCAAGATTGGCTGACGAATCTGGCAAATTTCGGGCGAATTGGGCAAGGGCAGGACGTGGTTCGGCGTGCAGACATTCGCCAGGCCACGGCCGACGCTTTAAACGTCGTATCGTGCAACGCTGGTTCGCTCTGGATATCGCCCATGCTGCGTCGACTGCTGGCTTGCTTGATCGTCGTGCTCGCTGGCTGTGCCACGCCGGCACGCCCGCCCATCGAAGATCAAGGCTTGCACGCGGTCATTGCGCATGCTGAGCTTGGCGCTTACATGGAAAGCCAGTTTCGTGCCGATACGCCGGGCGGTGTGGTGTTGGTGGCGCGTGGCGAGCAGGTGTTGCTGCATCAGGCCTATGGGTTGGCGGACATGTCCACACAGCGCGCGATGACAATCACCCAGCCATTGCCGATGGGCTCGATCACCCAGTCCTTCACTGCTGCTGGCGTGTTGCAGCTGGTTCAGACCGGTCTCATCGGGCTCGACGATGACATCCGCACGCAGGTGGCCAAAGCCCCCGTCGGCGATCAGCTGGTGACCGTGGAGCAGTTGCTTACGCATACGTCGGGGCTGCCAAATATCGTCGATATGGTCGACTTTCCGCGTTGGGCGAAGCAGCCTCGAGCCACCGCCGAACTGATCGCACACGCCGCCAATGAAGATTTTCATTTCGCACCCGGCAGCGATTTCTACTATTCCGATTCTGGTTACGTTCTGTTGGGTGCCTTGCTTGAGCGCTATGTGGGTGCCAGTTGGCATGCCGCTATCCGTGCCCAAGTCGCGTTGCCTCTTGGATTGAACAGCGTAGATTCTGCTGAAAATCCGGGACCACTGGCCGCGGTTGGCTACAGCAAGGCCGGCGACTGGTACATGCCCGCCGAAGTGATTGACCCCAGCGTGGCACACGCCTCGGGCGGGTTGCTGGCGACCGCTGCCGACTTGCTCGGATGGGTACGCGCCTGGCGCGATGGCCGGCTGCTCACGCCTGCGTTGCGCGAGCAAGCGTGGCAAGCTCGCACGCTGCCCAGTGGGGTGTATTCCAGCTACGGTTTTGGCTGGAAGCGGCATCCGTTCGAGAACCGTGAGGCCATCCAGCAAGGTGGCTTTGTGCCTGGCTACACGGCCTCGCTACTGCACCTGCCGCTCGACGACCTCACCGCCATTGTCCTGCTCAACACCGACAGCGGCATCGAAGCCAGCCATCTGAGCCGTCGTGCACTGCGCTTGCTGTTGACCGGTTCGACGGATCTCGTCGTGCATCCCTTGAGCGATTCCGAACGCGCAGGCTTGGCGGGTCGCTTTCGCTCTGAGCGCGGCGCTGAGTGGACACTGACCGCCGATGCGCAAGCACTAACCCTCGACCTCGACGGCCAACGCGTTGCCTTGGTCGCGGTCGCTGCTGACTCGCTATGTGCCACCGACAGCGACGGCAGCTGGTGCTTTGTTATCGGTCGTGATTCGGCAGGCCATGCGATGACCATCGCCGAGGCATTGAACGGTGAGCCACAAACGCGTGCCACGCGGGTTGAGTGAGGGCGGTCGCGGGCGAACCGGAGCCTCCAATGTAGCCCGGGTGCAGCGCAGCGGAATCCGGGCTACCTGCTGGAAGCGACGCGCGCTGGGCAGGGCACCGGCCCCGACCTCAGGCGGCGCTACTCGCCGCGGTCCGAAAGGGCGGCGTGGCCATGACCATTTCGGCCATGCTGCAGGCCAGTTCGCGTTCGGCGAGTACGGCACCGTCGGCGCCATGATCGAGCACGTGGCGCACTTCGGCTTCGCTGTGAGCGCGAGCGAATACGGTGATGGCTGGATTTGCCTCGCGCAGGCGGGTAACGATTTCGCCTGCCTCCAGCGCTTGCGCAACCGCGATCACTGCCAGCCGCGCGCTGTCGGCACGCGCTTCCTTGAGCACGCGCGCCGATGAGGCGTTGCCACGAATGGCAGGGAAGCCCGCCGCGTGGGCGAGTTCGACGTGGTACGGGTTGCTGTCGATCACCACCAGGTTGAGGCCGCGCTCGCGCAACAGATGGGCGAGATGGGTGCCGACCCTGCCGAAACCGACGACAACGACATGGTCTTCGGCAATCAAAGCCGGTCCAGTCGGCAGCTGCAGCGCCGATTCTGCATCGACGACGGATTGCTTGGCATCCCGCCGCGTTTGCCAGCGGTCCAGCAAGACGAACAAGAACGGGTTGGCGATGATCGACAAGATGGCGCCGGCCAAGATCAGATCGCGGCCTTCGGCAGGCAGGACGGCGAGTGAAACGCCGAGCCCGGCGAGGATGAAGGAGAACTCGCCGATCTGCGCCAAGCTGGCGGAAATCGTCAACGCGGTATCGCTGGGATGGCCGAACAAGCGGACGATGGCGTAGGCCGCAATCGACTTGCCAAACACGATGATCAGAAACGTCGCCAACACCTGCAACGGCTGTTGCAACAGCACGGCGGGGTCGAACAACATGCCGACCGAAACAAAGAACAGCACTGCGAACGCGTCGCGCATTGGCAGCGAATCATTGGCGGCTTGATGGCTCAGCTCGGATTCGTTGAGCAACATGCCCGCGAAGAACGCACCCAGGGCGAACGACACGCCGAATAAATGTGCCGAGCCAAACGCCACGCCCATGGCGATGGCAAGAACGCAGAGCGTGAACAGCTCACGCGAGCCGGTGCCGGCGACGCGCTCAAGCAACCACGGAATCGCTCGGCGTCCGACCACCAACATCAACACGACGAAGGCAGCGACTTTGCCCAAAGTAATGGCCAACGAGCCCAACACGCTGCCCACACTCACGTGGCCATCGCCATTCCCGGCAAACGCGGCGGCGAGCGCCGGCAGCATGACCAGCGCGAGCACCATCACCAGGTCTTCGACGATCAGCCATCCGACCGCGATGCGACCGCGCGGCGTATCCAACAGGCGTCGATCTTCCATCGCCCGCAGCAACACCACCGTACTTGCAACCGACAACGCCAAACCAAACACCAGCCCTTGCATCGTCGGCCAGCCCATCCACCACGCCAGCGCCCAGCCGAGCAATATCGCCGCGCCGATCTGCACAATCGCGCCCGGCACCGCAATGTTCTTGACCTTGAGCAGGTCGTCCAGCGAGAAGTGCAGGCCGACGCCAAACATCAGCAGGATCACGCCGATTTCTGACAGCTCCACTGCCAGCGCTTGATCGGCGACGAAGCCCGGCGTGAACGGTCCTAACAGGATACCGGCCATCAGATATCCCACCAGCGGCGACAGGCGCAGGCGATGGGCCAGCGTGCCCAGCACAAACGCCAGCACAAAGCCGACAGACAGGATGGCGATCAGTGGCGTGTGATGCGGCATCGGCAAACGTTGCTCAACGGACAACTGGAAACGGATGGGGTCAGATCGCAGCCATGAGAAGGGCGCGGACACTGACCGCCGACACACATGGTCTACGTCTCGACTTGGTTGGACAAGCCGTTGCCGTGGTCGCGGTCGCTGCCGATTCGACAGGCGCTGCCGACAGCGACGGCCGCTCGGGCTTTGTTATCGGTCGCGATTCGGCAGGCCATGCGATGAGCATCGCCGAGGCCACTTGGATTCCGAATTGCTGCATCCGGGCGATAACATGCTTGCTCGACGCGAGTACGCGGCTTGAGTCAGCTTAGGCATCCGTCCTGGCGCGCATTCCAAGCCGCTAACTGGCGCTCGTAGTGCGCCAGCTCTTCTGCGTGGATGTCGAACACGCAGCGCTCGCAGCCGCTCTCGCAGCAGTCTGACGGCAGCGGCTTCTCTGGCGGGATGGGGGGCGGATCGCGGGCGACCTGGTGCATGCCGCGATTTTAGCGGGCGTTGCAGCAGCAGACGGTGCATTCAATTTCTATCCGGGCTCGCCTTGCCTGATTCGATGCATCGACAACAACGCCCGGGTCAAACCAGGCCGGTCGCGTAGTAAATCCCGATCACCACGAACACGGCGGTGGTCTTGATGATGGTGATGGCGAATATGTCTTTGTAGGCTTGCCGGTGGGTCAAGCCGGTGACAGCCAACAGGGTGATCACGGCGCCGTTGTGCGGCAGGGTATCCATGCCGCCGCTGGCCATGGCGGCAACGCGGTGCAGCACTTCCATGGGAATGCCGGCGGCGTTGGCGTTGCTGATGAAGGTATCGGCCATGGCGGCGAGGGCGATGCTCAGGCCGCCGGAAGCCGAGCCGGTGATGCCAGCCAAGGCGGATACAGTTACTGCTTCGTTGATCAGCGGATCGGAAATCGAGCCGAGCGCGTTTGCGACCACCAGAAAGCCTGGCAGGGAGGCGATCACGGCGCCGAATCCATATTCGGAGGCGGTGTTCATAGATGCGAGCAGGGCACCGCCAATCGCCGGTTTGGTGCTCTCGGCGAATTGGCTTGCGACCGACCGCCACGCCAGCCCCAACACGGTGACGATGCCAAGCAGTAGCGCCGCTTCCACCGCCCAGATGGCTGCGACTTTGGAAATCTCCTGCACGACGGGTGCCGGCGTGCCGATCACCGAGGGTGCGAAGCTGTGGCTGTCGCCGTAGTAGGCCGGGATCAGCAGGGTGAAGGCTTTGTTCGATAAGCCAACGATCACCAGCGGCAGCAGCGCCAACCATGGGCTGGCCAAACGGTCGCCGGCAAACGGCGCCGGCTCGTTCAGCAACTCAGTGCCGTAGCCCTCTCCCGCTGCCCGCGCCACCCGCCGCCGCCATTCCAGATAAGCCATGCCCAGCGCGAGAATGAACACGCCGCCGAGCGTGCCAAGGACCGGTGCGGCCCAGGTGTCGGTGCCAAAGAACGAGGCCGGGATGATGTTCTGGATCTGCGGCGTGCCCGGCAACGCGTCCATGGTGAAGGTGAACGCGCCCAAGGCAATCGTGCCGGGGATCAGCCGCTTGGGAATGTTGCCCTGACGGAACATCTCGGCCGCGAACGGATACACCGCGAACACCACCACGAACAGCGATACGCCGCCGTAGGTGAGCAAAGCGCAGACCGCGACGATGGACAACATCGCCCGCTCGGGGCCGAACAGTCGAATGACGGCGGCGACGATGGACTTGGAGAAGCCTGAAATCTCGATCAACTTGCCAAAGATCGCGCCCAGCAGAAATACCGGGAAGTACAGCTTGAGGAAGCCGACCATCTTGTCCATGAACAGGCCGGTGAACATCGGTGCCACCAGCGACGGATCGGTCAGCAGGACCGCGCCCATTGCTGCCACCGGCGCAAACAGGATGACGCTATAGCCGCGGTAAGCCACCAGCATCAGGAAGCTCAACGACGCGAGGACGATCAGGAAATCCAATGGCCGGCTCCGGCAAGATGCAGTGGCCCAGTGTCCGCATCCGTGGCATCCAAGCCCACTGTACAAAGGTACAAATGGCGGACTCGGCAAGTGCGGCATGTGCCCGTGGAACGAAGCCGAGCCTCACAGATCGCACCACGACGCCCAGTTTCGAGGCGTCCGCTAACAACAGCGTCGCTGTGAAGGCGATTTTCCTGCCCGCGCGGCGCAGATCAGTCGCGTGCATGCGGCCACAGATGTGATGGCGTGCTGAGTGGCTTACTCGCAGCAGGCGGGTGCGTGGAGCCTCAATCGATCAGAGCCGAAGAGGGCGGCGCGGCGACTGCAATTCGCTGATCGCGGGTTATGAGCAATGCCGGTTGACGCGCAAGGCGAGCGCTCAGACCGTCATTCGTCCCCCCGCCATCGCGATGGTGACTTCGGTGCCGAAGCGCTTCTTGAGCTCGGCCGCCAAGGCGTGGCGGGCGGCGTCTTCGCCGTGCACCAGTGCCACCGGCGGGCGTGAGGTGAAGTTGCCGTACCACTCCAGCAACCCGGCCTGGTCAGCGTGTGCCGACAGGCCACCAATGGTGTGGCGGCGCGCCTTCACCTGAATCTTCTCGCCAAAGATGGTGACAAACGGGGCACCATCAACCAGCCTGCGACCCAGCGTACCCATCGCCTGATAGCCGACGAACAGCACATCGGCGTTCTCGCGCCACAGGTTGTGGCGCAGGTGGTGGCGGATACGTCCGCCGTTGCACATTCCGGAACCGGCGATGATGATGCAGCCGCCGCTGCGGCGATTGTGCGCGATCGAGTCCTGCACGTCGGAAATCAGGCGC
>JBBQQV010000156.1:0-7233 GCA_038215505.1 Lysobacterales bacterium | reverse complement strand
TCGCACAACCGAAGGCACGATTGCTGATGGCGTTGTTGGAGCCGCAGGGACCCGATTCGCTGGCCGCCTGGGGCGAGTTTAACAACGCCTTCGAGGCCAAGGAATACATGGAAGCCTACGTCGCCGAAGAAGTCGCGCTAGCGATGCTGGCCGCAGAGCCAGCGGTCGCAAAAGCATTCAGCCAACGCTTGGCCGACGACACGGAATTTGCGGCGAGCCCGAGCCTGCGGCTGGAGTTCTTCCATCGTCTGCATCCGTCGTGGGACGAGCAGTACAACCTGTATCCGGTGCTGCGCACGGGGACGCTGCCGGAATAAACATTGCGCTGTGCTTCACGCAAGTCGGAGAGACTCTGTAGGAGCGGCGCAAGCCGCGATTTTCTGGCCTGAAATCAAACAGCATCGCGCCTTCCGGCGCTCCCACAGTTCCTTGAAGCCCCCTCCACTGCTTTGGCTGCCTGAGTCGAATGGCACTCGCCTAAGGCTCGTCATCCCGGCAAAAGCCGGGATGCAGGGCTGTTGAAGCGTTACTGGCCGGAAGTGCTGGATTCCGGCCTTGCCCGGAATTAGGATTGTCCGGCGCGTGCGCTTATGTGAGTGCCATTGCTGCCTGACTCTGTTTGACAGCCTCAAGCTCAGGCCGCTACCGCACGCTCCCGCAGTTGCTCAAGCGTCACCACGCCCAAGGTATTGAGATGAGTGGCTTCGAGGATCACACGCGGCGCTTTGCCGGCGATGTAAGCCTCTTTCCAACGCAAGGCACACAGGCACCAGCGGTCGTCAGGCAGCAGACCAGGGAATGCAAACTCCGGGCGCGGCGTGCTGAGGTCGTTGCCTTGTGCTTTTGAGAAAGTCAGGAACTCGGCGGTCATCAATGTGCAGACCAGATGCATGCCGCGATCAGCGGGATCGCCACGACAGCAACCGTCGCGCAGCCAACCGGTCAGCGGTTCGACGCTGCAGATCTGCAGGGCGGTGCCAAGCACGTTCAGATCGGTGGCCATCAGACTTGCACCGCAGGTTGCGCGACATGCATTGCCAGCAGCATTCGCGCCATCGCTTCGCCCGCTTCGCGGCCATCGTGTACCGCGGTGACCACCAGATCAGCACCGCGCACGTTGTCACCACCGGCAAAAATCTTCGGGTTGGTGGTCTGATACGGCAATCCGCCGAGCACACGCACGCGGCCATCGGCTTCCAGTTCAACGCCGTGTTCGCTCAGCCAATTGGCTGGGCTGGGGCGAAAACCGAAGGCCTGAATCACCACATCGGCCTCGATCATCATTTCAGTATCCGCGACCGGCTCGGCATCACGGCGTCCCTTCGCGTTCTTTGGTCCCAAGCGTGTCTCGACCAAGCGCACGCCCACCGCTGCGTGCTCACCGACGATGGCCAAAGGCTGTCGGTTGAACAGGAACTGCACGCCTTCATCGGTGGCATTTTTCACCTCGCGGCGCGAGCCCGGCATGCTTTCCGCGTCACGTCGGTACACGCACGTCACTGACGCCGCGCCAAGCCGCGTGGATGTACGCACGCAATCCATCGCGGTATCGCCACCGCCCAGCACCACCACATGCTTGTCACGCAGCACCAGCGCCGGATCGTCGAGCGGCCCGGTGCCCAGCAGGCGGCGTGCATTGGCGATCAGAAATGGCAATGCCGGCATCACCCCGGGCAGGTCCTGGCCCGGCAATTGCCCATCGACAAAGGTGTAGGCCCCGGTGGCCACGAACACCGCATCGAAATCGCGCAACAGGCTCGCGAAGCTGACATCACGCCCGACCTCGGTCGAAAGCGTGAACACCACGCCCATCGCCTCCAACACCGAGCGGCGCGTCGCAATCACTTCCTTCTCCAACTTGAATGGCGGAATGCCAAACGTCAGCAAGCCACCAATCTCCTCGTATCGATCAAACACCACCGCCGCGACCCCGCGTCGCACCAAGCGATCTGCCGCCGCCAGCCCCGCCGGCCCCGCACCAATGATGGCGACGCGCTTTCCTGTGGGCTGCACGTTCAACAAGTCCGGCCGCCAGCCCAGCCGAAACGCCTCATCGACGATGTACTTCTCGAGCGCACCAATAGTGACTGCCCCAAACCCATCATTGAGCGTGCATTCGCCCTCACACAAACGATCATGCGGACATACCCGCCCGCAGATTTCCGGCAGCGGATTGGTCTCATGCGCCAGCGTCGCCGCCTCAAATAAACGGCCCTCTTCGACCAGCTTCAACCAGTTCGGAATGTAGTTGTGCACCGGGCACTTCCACTCGCAATACGGATTGCCGCAGTCAATACAACGCCCCGCCTGCTCCGCCGCCTCCTTGGCCCCAAACTGGCCATAGATCTCTTGCCAACCGATCAGCCGCACCGGCACCGGCAACTCTCGCGGCATGCGGCGGGGGATGTCTAGGAATTGGAAGTTATTGGTGGCCATGGTGGGGTCGTTTGTTGTTTGGGCGAAGGCCGGAATTCAGGCCTAAATCGTCATTTCGGTGAATGTCGGAATTTAGTTTTTCGGGCTTCACTCGCCGTGTTGCTGCTTCGAGGCAAGGTTTCGGCTGCCGCTAAGGTGGACGAAACCTTGCGGAGAGCCAACGGAGGGCGAGGGAAGCCTGAAAAGCTGGATTCCGGCACTGGCGGGAACGACCAGCAAACGGGTGGATTCCGGCTTTCGCCGGAAAGACGAACATGCCGACATCCGCTGAAATGACGAACGTGTGCGCGTCCCGGCGCGGACCCAGCCAACCAAGATGCCCGCGGCATCACGCCGCCCGCCTAAGCGCATCCACCAACGACGCCAAGCTCGCCGCCTTCGGTTTCACCAACCAGAACTTGCCCGCGAAATCCCGGAACTCGTCAATCAACTGCTGCCCCCAGACGCTGCCAGTAAAGTTGATGTGCTGACCGATCAGACCGCGCAGGTGCTGGATGTTCTGCTCCATGCCTTCGGGGTTGAGGCGGGTGATGTCGACCAGTTCGTGGTTGTAGCGGTCGACAAAATCGCGGTCGAGGTCGAGCACGTAGGCGAAGCCGCCGGTGAAGCCGGCACCGAAGTTGAGGCCAGTGCGGCCGAGTACGACGATGACGCCGCCGGTCATATATTCGCAGCAGTGATCGCCGGCACCCTCAATGACGGCGGTGGCACCGGAGTTGCGTACTGCGAAGCGCTCGCCGCTGCGACCAGCGGCAAACAGCTCGCCTCCCGTCGCGCCATACAGGCAGGCGTTGCCGATGATGGTGGATTCGCGCGCTACGAAGCGCGCCGCCAGCGGCGGGGCGATCACGATGCGACCGCCGGCCATGCCTTTGCCGACGCCGTCGTTGGCGTCGCCGCGCAGATGCAGATGCAAGCCGCCGGCGTTCCAGACGCCAAAACTCTGCCCCGCCGAACCTTCAAACCGTGCCGTAATGGGCGCATCGCTCAGACCGAGATTGCCCCAGCGCTTGGCAATTTCGCCGGTCACCCGCGCGCCGACCGAGCGGTCGTGATTGGCGATGCGGTAACTGAACTGGCCACCACTGCGATTGGCTATCGCCTCGCTCATGTCGGCCAGCATGCGCGCGTTCAAGGCGCCGGCGTCGCGTGGTGGATTGCGCGGCTCCATGCAGAACGTGGGCGAGGTGCTGACCAGGCCGTGCGTCGACAACAGCGGTGCCAGATTCAAGCCACGCTGGCGTGCGGTGGGCCCGTCGCGCATGGCCAGCAATTCGCTGCGACCGATGACCTGGTCGAGCCGCTGTGCGCCGATTGAAGCCAGCCACTCGCGGGTTTCCTCAGCCACAAAGTGGAAGAAATTCATTGCCCGTTCGGGCAGGCCCGTGAAGTGCGCCTCGCGCAAGCGGATGTCTTGAGTGGCGACGCCGGTGGCGCAGTTGTTCAGGTGACAAATGCGCAAGTACTTGCAGCCCAGCGCGATCATCGGCGCGGTGCCAAATCCAAAACTCTCAGCACCCAGAATCGCGCCTTTGATCACATCCAGGCCGGTCTTGAAGCCGCCGTCGACTTGCACGCGGACTTTCTGCCGCAGGCCGTTCATGCGCAGGGTTTGCTGCACTTCGGCAAGCCCCAGTTCCCACGGCGAGCCCGCGTAGCGAATGGAGGACACCGGACTCGCGCCGGTGCCGCCGTCGTTGCCGGAAATGGTGATCAGGTCGGCGTAACACTTGGCGACGCCGGCGGCAATCGTGCCGACGCCGGCGTGTGCCACCAACTTGACCGATACCAGCGCGGCCGGGTTGATCTGCTTCAAGTCAAAAATGAGCTGGGCGAGATCTTCAATCGAATAGATATCGTGGTGCGGTGGCGGGCTGATCAAGCCGATGCCGGGCTTGGCGTATCGCAGCCGAGCAATCAGCTCATTGACTTTGTGGCCCGGCAGCTGACCGCCTTCGCCAGGCTTGGCGCCTTGCGCGATCTTAATCTGCAGCACCTCGGCGTTCATCAGGTATTCCGGGGTGACGCCGAAGCGACCGGATGCGACCTGTTTGATCTTGGAGGATTTTTCGGTGCCGTAGCGCAGCGGGTCTTCTCCGCCCTCGCCAGAATTACTGCGCCCGCCTAGCCTGTTCATGGCGATGGCCAAAGCTTCGTGCGCTTCGGGACTGAGCGCGCCCAAGCTCATGCCGGCGGAGTCAAAGCGCGACAGAATCGCCTCCACCGGCTCGACTTGATGCAGCGGAATCGGCGGTCCCAGCGGCTGCAAGTCGAGCAGATCACGCAAGGTCGACGGTGGTCGTTGATTGACGATGTCGGCGTAGGATTTCCAGTCGTCCCAGTCGCCGGTTTTCACCGCCCGCTGCAAGCTCTGCACGACCTGCGGGTTGTACATGTGGTACTCGCCGCCGTGCATGAACTTGAGCAAGCCGCCCGGATCGAGGGGCGCGATGTGATCGCCGGCCAACAGGGTCAGGGTTTGCGCGTCTTCCTGCAGGTCGTCGAAGTCGGCACCGCCGATGCGTGAAGGCGTATTGCGGAAGCACAGCGCGACTACCTTGTCGGCGAGCCCAACGATTTCAAACAACTGCGCGCCGCGATAACTGCCGATGGTGCTGATGCCCATCTTGGAGAGGATTTTCAGCAGGCCCTTCTTGATGCCGCGGCGGTAACTGCGGCCCAATTCGGCTTGCTCGCCATCGTGGCCGGTAATCAATCCTTGCCGGCCCATATCGAACAGCGTCTGGTAGGCCAGGTACGGATACACCGCGGTCGCACCAAAGCCGATCAGGCAGGCGAAATGATGCGGATCCCGCGCGCTGCCGGTTTCGACCACCAGATTGCAGTTGCAGCGCAGTCCCGTCTCGACCAGATGCCTGTGCACGGCGCCGGTGGCCAGCAGTGCGTGTACGGCGAGGTAATGCGGCTCGGGTGGATAGCGGTCCGACAGAATCAGCACCGCCGCGCCGCCGCGAACGGCGGCCTCGGCTTCGCGTTGCACGCGCAGGATCGCGGCCTCTAGCCCTTCGGAGGGCTCAAAGTACAGCTCGATGCGGGCGTGATGATCGACAAAGTCTTCCATCGCCAGAATCTGCCGCAACTTGCGCTGCGACAGAATCGGCGAGTTCAACATCACCTGCCGCGCGTTGTCGGCTGAGAGCTCGAACGGATTGCCCTCCTGCCCAATCTGGGTCACCAGCGACATCACCAGGCCTTCGCGCAGCGGATCGATCGGCGGATTGGTGACTTGCGCAAACGCTTGCCGGAAGTGGTCGTAAAGCGGCCGCACATGCGACGACATCACCGCGGTGGGAATGTCGTCGCCCATCGAGCCGACCGCTTCGGCCTCGGTTTCTGCCAGCACTCGCAACACCGAGTCGCGTTCTTCGCGGGTCAACTGGAAGCGCTTGCAGAAGCGCTTCAAGGTGTCGGCGTCCATCGGCTCGGCGGCCAAAGCCGGATCGATCAAATCGGCGACGATGTATTTCACCCCGGCCTTGAGCCAGCGCTTGAATGGCGCACGTGCCGCATTGATGCGATCAATGGCGCGGCTGTCGAGCAATTCGCCACGATCCAGATCGACCGCCAGCATTTCACCCGGCCCCAGCCGACCCTTGGCGACGACCTGTTCGGGCGGGCATTCCCACACGCCGCTTTCCGAAGCAATGGTCAAGTGACGGTCGCTGGACAACCACCAGCGTGCGGGGCGTAACCCATTTCGATCCAAGGTGCAGCCGGCATAGCGGCTGTCCGCGAACACGATCCCGGCGGGGCCGTCCCACGGCTCCGAATGCAGGGCGTAGTACTCATAGAACGCGGCGAGATCAGGATCCAACTGTTCCAAAGCATGGCCGGCCGGTGGAATCAGGATGCGCAGCGCTTGCAGCACGTCCATGCCGCCGGCCAGCAGCACTTCCAGCGCGTTATCCAGACTCTGCGAATCCGAGCCCTGCAGACTCACCAGCGGATCCAGCGCCTTCACATCAAACAGCGGCGTGTGCCACTTGTGCGCGCGTGCGCGCAGCCAATTGCGATTGCCCTGAATGGTATTGATCTCGCCGTTATGGGCGAGCAGCCGAAACGGCTGTGACAACTTCCATTGCGGGGTGGTGTTGGTGGAAAAGCGCTGATGAAACAGCACCGCGCACGAGGCCATGTCGGCACGCGCAAGGTCCGGAAACAGCGCCGGCAAGCGCTCGGGCAATACCATGCCTTTGAATGCCACGGTCGCCGCACTTAAGCTGGCGATGTAAAACTCGTTGCAGTGCTGCATTGCACGTTCGGCGCGGCGCCGAGCAAGGAACAGCGCGCGCTCAAAACTGCTGCGATCCATGCTCGCCTGCGGCACCACGAACACCTGCTCGATCAGCGGCATGCCCGCACGCGCGGTTTCGCCGCACACCGAAGCATCCATTGGCAACACCCGCCAACCAGCCACCCGCACCGCCAGCGGCAACAGCGCCTGTTCGATCGCATCCCGACATTGCTGCGCGAGCGTGCCATCAAAGGGGAGGAAGATCTGTCCCACCGCGAACTGCGGGCCGATGCGAATCTGCGACTCGCTGGCGACCGCGCGCAAATAAGCATCAGGTCGATGAATCAGGATGCCGCAACCATCTCCGGTAACGCCGTCAGCGGCTACCGCGCCACGGTGATTCATCCGTGCCAAAGCACCAATGGCAGTCTCGACCACCCAACGGCTGGGGCGCGCGTCGACTTGGGCGATCAAGCCGAAGCCGCAGCTGTCGTGCTCATAGCGCGGGTCGTAGAGACCCCGGCACGGCGTGTCGGTCATGT
>JBBQQV010000155.1:0-7241 GCA_038215505.1 Lysobacterales bacterium | reverse complement strand
CCTTGATCACCATCAGTAGCGTAGCGATGGCGGTCGACTTGCGTGATGGCCACCCTGACGAATATGTCGTCAAGCGTGGTGACACGTTGTGGAGCATCGCCGCCCGCTTCCTCAACGAGCCTTGGTTGTGGCCGGAAATCTGGCAGGCCAACCCGCAAATCGAGAATCCGCACCTTATTTATCCGGGTGATGTGATCAGTTTGGCCTATCTGGGTGGGAGGCCGACGCTGTCGGTCACCAAGCTATCGCCGCAGGCACGGCGGCAGCCGCTCGATTCCATCACGGCGATTCCGCTGGCTGACATCGAAGCCTTCCTGCGCAAACCGCGGGTGAT
Source organism: Lysobacterales bacterium (assembly GCA_038215505.1). Classification (GTDB taxonomy): domain Bacteria; phylum Pseudomonadota; class Gammaproteobacteria; order Xanthomonadales; family Xanthomonadaceae; genus JANNWF01. Next base: position 6,907 of record JBBQQV010000155.1, on the reverse strand, counting down.
CGACAAAGAAACCATGGAAGGCCTGCCTTACGTGCTGGCGCTGGAAGAGGGTCGAATGATGTCGACTTCGCAGCAGACGGTGTACGTGCGTGGCGCTGATTTCGAGCCCGGACAAGAGTATGCCGTCGTCCGCCCAACCGTTCGCTTTGCGCTGCACCCACATCCGGTCAGCGGCCACAAGCGTCTGAAAACCGACGACTACACGCTGGCACACGGCTTGGATCCTAAGACCTCTGGAATTGAGTGGGCTTACTTCGCCGCGTCGGACAATGGCTTTGAGGTCTTAGGCTACGAGGTAATCGAGCGCGCCACCGGCGTGGTCACCGTGGGTGGCGATCCAGCCACGTTGATGTTGTCTGAGCAAGGCACCGAGGTTCGCAAGGGTGACTTGCTGATGCCGGTGGACAAGCGTCCGTACGATCTCTCCTTCCAGCCGCGCGCTCCGCGCTCGGTGCCGGAAGACATGCGCGTGCTGGCGCAGACAGACCGCTTTGTCTACGGCGGGCCGCGCGATGTGGTTGCACTGTCGGCGGGTGCGCGCGAAGGCGTCGAGAATGGCCAGGTCTATTCGATCTATCGTCCGGGCGAGTTGGTCGTTGACGAGGTGGCGCATCCGTATCCCATCAATAACGACTTCAAGCGCAACAAGGTGAAGTTGCCGGACGAGTTCGTCGGCCACGTCATGATCTTCCGTACCTTCGATAAGCTGAGCTATGGACTGATCATGGATGGCGTGCGACCCGCTCGTCTGGAAGACGTGCTGAAAGCACCCGTCGAGTTACCGTAAGCAAGCGCGGCGCTTCTGCGCCGTGCCGCTCACCCATGCGCCGTTGGCGGCGCAGGCATGGCTGACCTTGCTTCGCGCCCCTGGACTCGGGGGCGCTCGCATTCGTGCATTGATCGAACGCTTTGGCAGCGTGGAAGCCGCCTTGGATGCGGGGCCTGCGGGTTGGCGCGGCGCGGGCCTGCCGGCAGCCAGCATTTCGTGGTTGCGCAAGGTGGATGCGGCGGCGATCGCCGCTGACTGCGATTGGCTGGGCGCGCCGAACCACTATCTGGTCTGCATAGACGGTGAGGACTTCCCGCCGTTGCTGGCGCGCACCCCCAACGCGCCGGCCGCGCTTTTCGTCGTCGGCCCGCCCGCCGCGTTATGGACTGCGCAAGTAGGCATTGTCGGTAGTCGCAACCCGACCTCGGGTGGCCGCGACAATGCGCGCAATTTTGCGGCTGCGTTCGCCAGAGCCGGGTTGAGCATCACCAGCGGCTTGGCGGATGGGGTAGACGCCGAGGCCCATCGCGCCGCGCTGGATGCCAAAGCGATCACCATTGCGGTCATGGGCACGGGACCCGATCTCATCTACCCCGCCGCCAATCGCCAGCTTGCGCATGCCATTGTCGACGCAGGGGGCGCCTTGGTGACCGAGTTCCCGCCCGCCACCAGCGCACGCCGAGAGCACTTTCCGCGTCGCAACCGGATCATTGCCGGACTCGCGTTGGGTGTGGTGGTGATTGAGGCTGGATTGCAAAGCGGAGCCTTGATCACTGCTCGCTTGGCCGCCGAGGCCGGTCGCGAGGTGTTCGCTTTGCCCGGCTCCATCCACAATCCGATGGCGCGAGGCTGTCATCGGCTGATTCGCGAAGGGGTCGGGCTGGTGGAAAGCGCAAGCGAAGTGCTGGAGGCGCTGGCACCTGCTGCACGTGAGCTGGGCAGCATGCTCGCCGCGAGGCTGGATCAAGACGAAACACCGGCGATTGCCGAAGCTGGCTCGGAGTTCGCAGACGACGCCGAGCGTGATCGCCTCTGGCAAGCATTGGGGCACGATCCCGTCGCCATCGATGCGCTCGCCGAGCGCACTGGGTTGACCATCGAAGGCCTATCCGCCATGCTCCTCGTATTGGAACTGGAGGGTCGGGTTGCCGTCAGCCACGGCCGCTACGCCCGCCAGGCTTAAGGTCCGCAACCCTCCCAGCCACGCCGCCGAGGATGGATGAAAGAGACCATTTTGGATGTACTGCTGTACCTCTTCGAGAACTATTTCTACGAAGACCCGGACGCCGTCCGTGATCGCGAGTCGCTGCAAGCCGGCCTTCTGCAAGCCGGATTCAGCCCCACCGAAATCAGCAAAGCCTTCGATTGGCTCGATGAGCTGGCGCGCGAGCGACCAGACGTCGACACGCGGGCGGCGTTGGGTCCGGTGCGTGTCTACGTCGATGCGGAAGAGGCGCGCCTGGACCGCGAGTGTCGCGGCTTCCTGATGTCGTTGGAACGTAATGGCGTGCTGGATCCGACCCGTCGCGAGCTGGTGCTTGATCGGGTGATGGCGCTCGATTCTGATGAAATCGATCTTGATGATCTGAAGTGGGTGGTGCTGATGGTGCTGTTCAACCAGCCCGGCCAAGAAGCCGCATTCGCGTGGATGGAGAACCACATGTTCGACGACGACAACGAGCCGCTGCACTGAGTGGTGCGCGGCGGCGCGGATGTCAGTCGGACCCCTGTCTGGCCGTCAAATTGTCAGCCCTGCGAGTCCGCCTTGCTTGACAGCGCGTAAAGCCCTGTGCATCCACTGATATAGGGACGCCAGCGTGAGGTGATCGACGCGGGTGTTGCTTTTAGGTGATTGTAGCGCCGCGGTGGCGTTTCCCAGCGAATTCCTTTTTGCACACGAGTCAACTATCTGCATGGCCAAGAATCTGCTCATCGTCGAATCGCCAGCCAAGGCCAAGACGATCAACAAATACCTGGGCAAAGACTTTCAGGTGTTGGCCTCGTTTGGCCACGTGCGCGATCTGGTGCCGAAAGAAGGCGCAGTGGATACCGAGCACGGCTTTGCGATGAACTACTCGTTGATCGACAAAAACGAGAAGCACGTCGAAGCCATTGCCAGGGCCGCGCGCAGTGCCACGTCGCTGTATCTGGCGACCGACCCAGACCGCGAGGGCGAAGCGATCAGCTGGCATATCGCCGAAATATTGAAAGAGCGCGGATTGCTGGAAGGCCGCCAACTGCACCGCGTGGTGTTCACTGAAATCACCCCGCGTGCGGTAAAAGAGGCGGTGGCCAATCCGCGTGTGCTGGCGACCGACTTGGTCAATGCGCAACAGGCGCGTCGTGCCCTCGACTATCTGGTGGGTTTCAATTTGAGCCCGGTGTTGTGGCGCAAAGTGCAGCGTGGCTTGTCCGCAGGCCGCGTACAAAGTCCTGCACTGCGCATGATCGTTGAGCGCGAAGAAGAGATCGAAGCTTTCGTTGCGCGCGAATACTGGAGTTTTGAGGCGCAGTTGGCGCACGCCGCGCAACCCTTCAATGCGCGGCTGACGCGGCTTGATGGACGCAAGTACGAGCAGTTCGATATCACCGACGGCGTTACCGCCGATGCCGCGCGCCAACGATTGGTCGCCGCAGCCGGCAACGCGTTGCTGGTGTCGGATGTGCAGAGCAAAGAGCGCAAGCGGCGTCCGTCGCCGCCGTTCATCACCTCAACCCTGCAACAGGAAGCGGCGCGCAAGCTCGGATTCTCGACCAGTCGCACCATGCGTATCGCCCAGAAACTCTACGAAGGCGTGTCGCTGGGTGATGGTGAGACGGTCGGTCTGATCAGCTATATGCGTACCGACTCGACTCACCTCGCCAACGACGCGGTGACCGAAATGCGCGAGGTCATCCTGCGCCAGTTCGGCCCGCAGGCGTTGCCCGCGCAGGCCAACGAATACCGCACCAAGTCCAAGAACGCGCAGGAAGCTCACGAGGCGATTCGACCGACTTCGGCCGCATTGACTCCAAAGTCGGTCGCTGCGTACCTCGATCCAGATGCGGCCAAGCTGTACGAGCTGATCTGGAAGCGCGCGATCGCCTGCCAGATGGTGCCTGCGACCTTAAACACCGTATCGGTGGATCTTGCCGCCGGCAGCGAGCACAGCTTTCGGGCCAGTGGCACCACGGTTGTCGATCCGGGTTTCCTCGCCGTCTACGAAGAAGGCAAGGACAGCAAGAGCGCCGAGGATGATGACGAAGGTCGCAAACTGCCAGCCTTGCGGGTGGGTGAAAAGGTGCCGGTAGCGGCCATCGTCGCGGATCAGCATTTCACCGAGCCGCCGCCACGTTTCTCCGAGGCCTTGCTGGTGAAAACGCTGGAGGAATACGGCATCGGCCGACCCAGTACCTATGCCAGCATCATCCAGACCTTGCTCAATCGCGAGTACGTGTTTCTGGACAGCCGGCGCTTTCGGCCTTCTGATGTCGGTCGTGCCGTCGCCAAGTTTCTGAGCGGCCACTTTGCCCAGTACGTTGACTACGACTTCACCGCCAAGCTCGAGGACGAGTTGGATGCGGTCAGCCGCGGAGAAGAAGACTGGGTGCCGCTGTTGGCGCGTTTCTGGGCACCCTTCAAGGCTCTGGTCGACGACAAGAGCCAGTCGGTGGATCGCTCCGAGGCCACTGGTGCGCGCGTTGTCGGAATTGATCCCAAGAGCAACAAGCCAGTCACCGTGCGGCTGGGACGTTACGGGCCGTTCGCGCAAATCGGCACGACGGAGGACGGCGACAAGCCGACCTACGCCAGCCTGCGGCCTGGTCAGAGCATGCACACCATTGCCTTGGGCGACGCGTTGGAGCTGTTCAAGCTGCCGCGCACGTTGGGCGAGGACAACGGCGAAGCAGTCAGCGTTGCGATTGGCCGATTTGGCCCGTTTGCCAAGCGCGGCAGCGTGTATGCCTCGCTAAAAAAGGAAGACGATCCATACACCATCGATCTCGAGACCGCGCTTGCGCGTATTCGAGAGAAAGAGGAAATCGCCGCCAATCGCTTGATCAAGGAATTCGCAGGCAGCGACATCCAGGTGCTCAATGGCCGCTATGGCCCTTATGTCACCGATGGCAAGCGCAATGGCCGCATTCCCAAGGATCGCGAGCCAGCCAGTCTGAGCTTGGCCGACTGCGAAACCATCATGGAGACCGCACCGCCACCGAAGCCTGGTCGTGGGCGCAGCGCCAGCAAGAAGGCACCTGCCAAGAAGGCCGGGGTCAAGAAGGCCGGGATCAAGAAGGCCGGGGTCAAGAAGGCCGCTGGCGAGGCTGCCGTAACCAAGCCGGCTGGCAAGAAAGCGCCAGCAAAGAAGGCAGCTACCAAGAAAGCGCCAAGCAAGAAAGCGCCGCTCAAATCTGCGGCGAAGAAGGCTGCGGCGAAAAAGTCGGCGACCAGCAAAGCACCGGTGAAACGCGGTTTGGCCCCTGTGGCTGAGCCCGCGTAAGTTGAGTCGCGCTTTAGCGCTTACTCATCCCGAGTCACTCGCAACACCTCATCCACCGAAGTCACCCCAGCCAAGACCTTGGTCCAGCCATCATCGATCATGGCGGGGGTGTGCTGGCGGGCGAGTTTAGTGAGTTCCGCCTCGCCGGCGCCATCGTGAATGGCGGCGCGCATGGCTTCGTCGACCAGAACCATCTCGTATAGTCCGGCGCGACCGCGATAACCGGCGCTGCGGCCGCTGGCGGTGGGGCCGGGACGGTAGAACTTCAGGCTGGGGTCGAACGCACGCCCAAAGGCAGCACAGTCGTTCGCCGTCGGTGTGTAGGCTTCTCTGATGGCGGGGTCGAGCACGCGCACCAGCCGTTGCGCCAACACGCCAATCAGCGATGAGCTGAGCAGGAAAGGTTCGATACCCATGTCGCGTAAGCGCGTGGCCGCGCCGACCGCGCTGTTGGTGTGCAAGGTTGAGAGCACCAAGTGGCCGGTCAAGCTGGCTTGAACCGCAATCTCGGCGGTTTCCAGATCGCGGATTTCGCCGACCATGACCACGTCCGGATCCTGTCGCAGGATCGCCCGCAAGCCACGCGCAAAGGTCATTTCGACGCGGGCGTTGACCTGCGTCTGGCCGATGCCGTCGAGGTAGTACTCGATCGGATCCTCCACCGTCAGAATGTTGCGGGTGGCGTCGTTCAAGCGCTCGAGCGCGGCGTAAAGAGTGGTGGTCTTGCCACTGCCGGTGGGGCCGGTGACCAACAAAATGCCGTGCGGGCGATGGATCAACTGATCGATACGCGCAAGCGTGGTCGGGTCCATGCCGAGCTGCGAAAGATCCAGTCGGCCGGCCTGTTTATCGAGCAGGCGCAGGACCACGCGCTCGCCATGTCCGGAAGGAATCGTGGACACACGCACATCCACCGGGCGACCCGCGATGCGCAGACCTATTCGCCCATCCTGCGGCAAGCGCTTCTCGGCGATGTCGAGTTTCGCCATCACCTTGATGCGGCTGACCACCGGCTGCGCGACCGCCTTTTGCGGTGCCAGCACCTCGCGTAATACGCCGTCGATACGAAAGCGCACCACCAGGCGATTCTCGAATGGCTCGATGTGGATATCGGACGCGTTCTCCTTGACCGCTTCGGTCAAGACCGCGTTGATCAAGCGAATGATCGGCGCGTCGTCTTCGCTCTCCAGCAAGTCTTGCGGCTCGGGCAGTGCGTCGGCGATTTGGCGCAAGTCCAGACTGTCATCGAAGTCGGCCACCATGGCGCGGGCGTCGTCGGTGCCGGACTCATACAAATCGCGCAGCAACCGTTCCCAAGCGCTGGCCTCGATTCGATCCAGGCGCAGCGGCACGCCGCAGTGGCGGCGCAGTTCGGCGATCACTTCCGGGCGCACACCCGGCCGATAAGCGATGACCGCCAGTTCGGGCTGCCAATCGACCACGGTGGCGCCGTGGCGTTTGGCAAAACCGAAGCCAGGCCGCGTCGGCGCGGCAACTGGCGTTGTTACTTCACTCACGCAGCGGCTCCGTGGTCGCCGCTGGCGGTGGTGGTGGCAGGAACAACTCTTCCGGCAGCTCGGGCAGGATCGGCTGCTTGTCGCCGTTGTAGCGCAGCTCCTTGTTCTCGCTCATGCGCTGTTGTTCGGCGCGCAGGAAG
>JBBQQV010000154.1:0-7262 GCA_038215505.1 Lysobacterales bacterium | reverse complement strand
GGTGACCCAGACCGCGTATCGGGTTGGCGACAGCGTGACCAACATCATCTCGCCGATGATGAGCTACTTCGCGCTGATCATCGCCTTCTTCCAGAAATACGAGCCCAAGGCCGGTATCGGCACCTTGGTAGCAACGATGCTGCCCTACTCGGTGGTCTTTTTGATCGGCTGGAGCTTGATGTTTGGACTGTGGCTGGCGTTTGGCTTACCGATTGGTCCCGATGCGCCACTCATCTACGTGCCGGCGACGACGGGTGGTTGATCGATGGGACGCTGGCGTACGCAGCGCCGTATCGATTTATGTGGCCGTATTAAGAGAATTCCCGGTGCTGTCAGGAGACAAGCGAGGGCGTGCGCGATTCCTGAAAAGTCCAAGTTAGTTGCTGGATACCGCAGAAGTTGCAAATGGAATCCAACCTGAGCTTGCCGCTCGCCTACAATCCTTGGGCATCACACCCCGCGCCTCATGCCCAGCCCCAATCATGCCCGCCATCGTTTCCCAGCTTGACCCGCGTTCTCCTGAGTTTGCGGACAATCGCGCCCACTTGTTGGCCTTGGTGGAGGCGCTTAAGCAGCGCCTGAGCCGTGCCGCGCTTGGCGGCGGCGAGAAGGCGCGCCATCGGCATAGCGAACGGGGCAAGTTGCTGCCGCGGGATCGGATCACCGCGCTGCTGGATGCGGGCTCGCCGTTTCTTGAGATCGCGCCGCTGGCAGCCGAAGGCATGTACGACGGTCAGGCGCCGGCGGCGGGTTTGATCGCGGGGATTGGTCGTGTGCATGGTTTGGAGGTGGTGGTGCTGGCCAACGACGCCACCGTCAAGGGCGGCACCTACTTTCCGATGACGGTCAAGAAGCATCTGCGGGCGCAGGAGATTGCCCGCGAGAATCGTTTGCCGTGCGTGTATCTGGTCGATTCTGGTGGTGCGTTTTTGCCGCTGCAGGACGAGGTATTTCCCGACCGCGAGCACTTCGGTCGCATCTTCTACAACCAGGCACGTCTGAGCGCAGACAACATTCCGCAAATTGCGGTGGTGATGGGTTCGTGCACCGCCGGTGGCGCTTACGTGCCGGCGATGTGCGACGAGTCGATCATCGTCAAGAATCAAGGCACCATCTTTCTGGGTGGTCCGCCGCTGGTGAAGGCGGCCACGGGTGAAGTGGTGGATGCCGAATCCTTGGGCGGCGCTGAAGTACATACCAGCACCTCGGGCGTTGCCGATCACATGGCGGAAAACGACGCCCATGCATTGGAAATTGCCCGCGACGTGGTGCGCCATCTCAATCGGCTGAAGCCGATGCCGCTGGCATTGCAGCCGCCCGTCGAGCCGCTCTATCCGCCTTCGCAGTTGTACGGCGTGGTGCCCGCCGACACCCGTCGTCCGTTTGATATCCGCGAAGTCATCGCGCGCATTGTCGATGGTTCCGAGCTGCACGAATTCAAGGCGCGCTACGGCAAGACCCTGGTCTGTGGCTTTGCGCACCTGCACGGCTATCCGGTCGGCATCATCGCCAACAATGGCATCCTGTTTGCCGAATGTGCATTGAAAGGCGCGCACTTCATCGAGCTGTGCAATCAACGCAACATTCCACTGGTATTTCTACAGAACATCACCGGCTTCATGGTCGGCCGCAAATATGAGAACGCCGGCATCGCCAAAGACGGTGCCAAGATGGTCACTGCGGTTGCCTGCTCGCACGTGCCCAAGTTCACGGTGGTGATCGGCGGCTCGTTTGGAGCCGGCAACTATGCGATGTGCGGTCGCGCTTATGGTGCTCGATTCTTGTGGATGTGGCCCAACGCACGCATCAGCGTAATGGGCGGCGAACAGGCCGCCAGCGTGTTGGCCAGCGTGCGTCGCGATGGCATCGAGGCCGCCGGTAAAGAGTGGTCGCCAGCGGAAGAAGAAGCTTTCAAGGCCCCGATCCGCGAACAGTACGAGCAGCAAGGCAATCCCTACTACGCCACCGCACGACTATGGGATGACGGCATCATCGATCCCGCCGACACGCGCCGCGTGCTGGGCTTGGCCATTTCCGCCAGTTTGAACGCGCCGGTCGAAAATACAGGCAGTGAGCCGACCCGGTTCGGCGTGTTTCGGATGTAAGCCAGTGCGGCGTTTTGACTACCACGGAAACAGATAAGCATGACCAGCGTATTGACCGCCGTTGACGCCGGCATCGCCACCATCACACTGAATCGGACGGCGATTCACAACGCCTTTGACGAGGTGTTGATCAACCAGCTGATCGATTCGCTGCGCGAAGTCGAGGCGCAGGCTGACGTTCGCGCGGTCGTGCTGACCGGGGCTGGAAAGTCGTTTTCGGCGGGTGCTGATCTGGCCTGGATGAAACGCATGGCCAAGGCCAGCGAGAAGGACAATCGGCGCGATGCGCGGCAGTTGGCCAAGCTCATGCGCACGCTTGATCAGCTCGCCAAGCCGACGATTGCGCGAGTGAACGGCGCGGCTTATGGCGGCGGCGTGGGCTTGATCGCTTGTTGCGATATTGCGATTGGTGCCTCCGAAGCACGCTTTGCACTGACCGAAACGCGGTTGGGTTTAGTGCCGGCGGTGATCTCGCCTTATGTGATCGACGCCATCGGGCCGCGCCACGCGCGTCGTTTATTTCTGACCGCAGAACTGTTTGATGCTGACTTCGCCGAGCGCATCGGCCTGCTGCACCGCAATGTGCCCTTGCTGGAACTGGATGCAGCCGTAAAAGAGACCGTGGATCGGCTGCGTGACAATGGCCCCAAAGCGATGCTGGCGGCAAAGCGGCTGGTCGCGCGCATCGCCCATCCGCATCCCAAGGAACGCCGTGAGCAAGACGAAGAAAACGCCGACCTGATCGCCGGCCTGCGCGTGTCAGCGGAAGGACAAGAGGGCTTGGCTGCGTTTTTCGATAAACGCCGACCAAAGTGGGCCAAATGACGTGAGCCAGATGACGTGAGCCAGCTGACGTGAACCAAACAACAGCAGTCCGAAAGTACCGAGGCCGGCCGTGATCAAACGCTTGCTGATCGCCAATCGCGGTGAGATTGCCTGCCGCATCATCCGCACCTGCCGACGTTTGGGCGTGGCCACGGTGGCGGTGTATTCCGATGCGGATGCTGGTGCGCGCCATGTGCGGATGGCCGATCACGGCGAACACATTGGCGGCTCACCGCCGGCGGAGTCTTACCTGCGCATGCAGGCGGTTCTGGATGCCGCCCACCGCAGCGCGGCGGATGCCATCCATCCGGGTTTCGGATTCCTGTCAGAAAATGCCGATTTCGCCGAAGCCGTGGAAGCCGCTGGATTGATTTTTGTCGGCCCGCGCGCGTCTTCGATGCGCAAGCTCGGCTCCAAGGCAGGCGCCAAACAGTTGATGCAAGCGCACGGCGTGCCGGTGGTGCCGGGCTATAGCGGCGAGGATCAAGCGACTGATCGTCTGGCGGCCGAGGCTGACGCGATTGGCTACCCGTTGATGATCAAGGCCGCGCACGGCGGCGGTGGCAAGGGCATGCGCGTGGTGCGTGCGGCGAGCGAATTTGCCGAAGCGTTGGCCAGCTGCCAACGCGAGGCGGCCAGTGCATTCGGCCGCGATCGCGTGCTGCTGGAGCGCTATCTGGAAACACCGCGGCATATCGAGTTCCAGATATTTGGCGACCGCCACGGCAATCTGCTGCATTTGAACGAGCGCGAGTGCTCGGCGCAGCGCCGCTACCAAAAGGTGTTGGAAGAAGCGCCCTCGCCCACCTTGACGCCTGCGCTGCGCGCGGCCATGGGCGAGGCGGCGGTCACAGCAGGTCGCGCGGTCGATTACGTCAACGCCGGCACAGTGGAACTGATCCTGGCGGCGGATGGCCAGTTCTATTTCATGGAGATCAACGCGCGCCTGCAAGTAGAGCATCCCGTCACCGAGGCCACCACCGGGCTTGACCTGGTCGAGTGGCAGTTGCGTGTCGCCGCGGGTGAGGCGTTGCCGTTGCGGCAAGAGCAAGTCATCACTCGCGGCCACGCCATCGAATTGCGCCTGTATGCCGAAGACGCCGAGCGTGGCTTCTTGCCGGGCAGCGGCCGGCTTGAGCGGCTTGAACTGCCACACGCGATGCCCGGCATCCGAATTGACGCCGGTGTGGATGCGGGAGACGTGGTCAGCGTGTTCTACGATCCCATGATCGCCAAACTCATTGCCTTCGGCGATGACCGTGAACAAGCGCTGGTGCGTCTGCGCGATGCCTTGGCCGCGATTGACGTGGTCGGACCGGCCAGCAATATCGGCTTTCTGGAGCGCTTGATCGCGCACCCCTCGGTGCGCGAAGCACGCATCGACACCGGCTATCTTGATCGCCATCTGGACGAGTTTGTGAGCCTGCCAAACGCGCCGCCGGTGGCCGCCTTGGCGGCCGCAGCGACCTTGCGATTGTTGGCAGAGCGCAACGAGGCAGCGACTGAAGCGGGTGCCGGTTCCGATCCGTATTCGCCGTGGGCGTTGGCAGACGGCTGGCGGATTGGTCAAACCAGCGCGCAGCCTGTGGTCTTGCAGTGGCGCGATCAACGGATCGAGTTGCAAGTCGAAGGCACGGCGGACGAATTCCGTTTGCTGTCATCCAACGACCAGCACGGCATCCACACGTCGGCGGTCAAGCGGCTGGCGCAAAGCGACACCCACCTGACCTTGCTGCTCGATGGCCGCAGCCTGCGTCTGCCGGCGCGGATGACCGGCGAAGACATCCTCGTTCACGTCGATAGTCAGCGCTACCGCTTCCATCCCGCCCGGCCGTTCGGCTTTGAAGGGGCGGTCGCTGTCAGCAGCGACCGCCTGCGCGCACCGATGCCCGGGCGTATCGTGGCGATACATGCGGCAGTCGGCGACCGCGTTGTGGCGCAACAAGCCGTACTGGTAATGGAGGCGATGAAGATGGAATTGACCTTGCGTGCGCCGATCGCGGCGACGGTGCTTGAGTTGCCGGCAAAAGTCGGCGAGTTTGTTGAAGCCGACGCCGTGTTGGCGCGGTTCGCGGTCGAATGACATGGCCGTGCAACGGGTTTTGCCGGTGATCCCAGGTCGATTTTCCAAGCTGGTTTTGGCGGCTCTGCTCGGCCTGCTGGTGAGCGGCTGCCAGCGCACTTTGTTCGAGCACGCACCCGAGCATCCGCTTACCCTCGGCGCCGAGCATTGCGATCAGGCTCTGGTTGGCCATTGGCTTTCTGTCACCGACAACGATGAGGAACTTGGCGAGATTCAGGTATTCGTCGATGCCGCGTGCTCAGTGCGCGCTGTCGAGCGCCGCACGGAAGGGTTGCGCGAGAGCGCATCCACTCAACTCAACACGCTGACGCTGGGTCGTCAGGCGGTGTTGGCGGTGTCAGCGGCTTGGGCAAACGAGAGCTTCGACGTCAACAGCAACCACTTTGATCATGCCAACGATGTTTACCTGTTTGGATATCGGCTGCGTGGCGCAGATCGTTTGCAGCTGTTGCAGGTGCGCCACGAGAAACTGGCCGAGCTTGGGCTGGAGCGCAAGCTCGAAGCCGATGTATTGCTGGAAGACGGCAGCTTGACCGTGCGTGTGCGCGGCGATGGGCAATCGCAGTATCAGCAGCTGAGCCCGCTGAAAATGTTCGATAGCTCTGAACCCCTCAACTTTCAACGCAGCAGCGAGGCAAGTCGTTGACAACCGACGCCGTCCGCATCGTCGAAGTCGGACCGCGGGATGGCTTGCAGAATGAAGCCGGATTCGTCGCCACAGCGGTCAAACTCGAACTGATCGAGCGGCTGGTTTGTGCAGGCAATTCGACCGTCGAAGTCGCCAGCTTTGTCAGTCCGAAATGGGTGCCGCAGATGGCCGACGCCGCCGATGTGGTGGCCGGTCTGAATCGGCGCGCGGGCGTGCGCTATCCCGTGCTGGTGCCCAATATGGCGGGCTACGAGCGCGCACGCGCGGCGGGTGTTGATGAAATCGCCATTTTTGGGGCCGCTTCGGAGGCCTTCAGCCAACGCAACATCAATGCCAGCATGGCCGAGAGCATTGAGCGCTTTCGCCCCGTCACCGAGCGTGCCTTGGCCGACGGACTGAAGGTCCGCGGCTATGTTTCGACCGTGCTCGGCTGCCCTTATCATGGCGTAGTGCCCATCGCTGACGTGGTGCGAATGGCGACTGCTTTGCACGCTCTCGGTTGTTATGAGATTTCCTTAGGCGACACCATCGGTGCAGGTACGCCGGCGCAGGCGCGGGCCATGCTGACCGCCGTCGCCAGCGAGATTCCTATGAACCAACTGGCGGTGCATTTTCATGACACCCGCGGACAGGCGCTGGCGAACGTGTATGCCTGTCTGGATGCCGGCGTGCGGGTGGTGGACACCTCGGTAGCCGGTTTGGGTGGTTGTCCCTACGCCAAAGGTGCCAGTGGCAACCTTGCCTCTGAGGATGCGGTATTCATGCTGCACGGACTCGGGCTTTCGACGGGCATCGACCTCGATACCTTGATCGCCACAGGGCGTTGGATATGTGCGCATCTTGGCCGCGCCAATGGCTCCAAGGTCGGCCTCGCCGGCCGCGCTTTCTGCAAGGAGACGGGCTAGTTGAGCTCGCCTCGCGAGCAGCGCCAGCGCGTCAGCCGCACCGCTGCACAATTCCAAGCATAGACCCAGTCATAAATTATGATCGCCGCATGCACATGGTATACGGCAGAATGCGGCCATGGCCGCGAATCCTAACGATGTCGCCGCATCGGGCAGTCGCTCCGATGGGGTAGCAGCGCCCCATCCTTCGGAATCTACGAATGCCGCTGTGTTTTCGGCGAGTGCCGCCGCCAATCCTGCGGCTGACGCTCCCGGCGATTTGCCTGCTGCGATCAATCAACTCGCCAGCGCACAGCAGCGCTTTGTCACCCTGATCAATGCGGTGCCCGACTCGGTCACGGTACTGGACCGCGAGGGTCGCATCGTCGAAGCCAACACGGCAGCCTGCCAACGCTTCGATCTGAGCCACGATCAATTCGTGGGCATGAGCATCTATCAGCTCAATCCACGGCTGCCTCCCGACCGCATCGCACAGGTGATCGCCGAACATCCGCCGGGCGAGTCATTTGTTCACGAGACCACCAATCGGCGCCCCGACGGTGTCGAGTTCCCGGTCGAAGTGCACTCCTGTGTATTCGTCACTGCCGACGGCCCGCAGGTCATGGCGGTGGCTCGAGACATCACCCACCGCATCGAAGCCGACAAGGAGCTGCGCGCCTCCGAAGCACGCTATCGACAACTTTTGCAAGCGATGG
>JBBQQV010000153.1:0-7286 GCA_038215505.1 Lysobacterales bacterium | reverse complement strand
TGGAAGAAGCAATCGCAGACTGGCTGGAGCAACCGCGAGCGCTGCTGTTTGGCTCCGGCTATCTGGCCAATCTTGGGGTCATCCAAGCCCTGCTGACAACCGATGATCTGTGCGTGCAAGACAAGCTCAATCATGCCTGTCTGCTGGACGGCGCGCGACTGTCCGGCGCGCAATTGAAGCGCTATCCACATGCCGATGTCGCTGCCGCCGGCAGGCAACTGCGCAGCATGCCCGCGCGTGCCGCGCTGCTGGCAACCGATGCTGTGTTCAACATGGATGGCGACATCGCGCCCCTGCGCGAACTGGCCGGATTGGCGCGAGCAGAAAATGCGCTGCTGTACATCGACGATGCGCATGGTCTCGGCGTGCATGGCCCGCAAGGTCGTGGCAGTGCGGCACTGCTAGGTATGCGCTCGGATGAGACGCCGCTGCAGTTGCTGACACTCGGCAAAGCGCTAGGAGGCTATGGCGCGCTGGTGGTCGGCAGCGATGCACTGGTCGAGGCGGTGTTGCAAGGCGCGCGCAGTTATCTGTTCACCACCGCGTTGCCGCCGGCGATGGCGGCGGCGTCATTGGCTGCTCTGCACATCGCGCGCGGAGACGAGCAGCGACGCCTGCGCCTGCACAGCCACATCGCGCGCTTTCGCCACGCTGCCAACCAGCTCGGGTTGCCGCTGTTGAAGTCAGCAACACCCATCCAGCCGATCCTGCTCGGTGACAATGCGCGGGCGCTGGCAGTGTCAGCGCGATTGGCAGACAGCGGCTTTCTGGTCCCGGCCATTCGACCGCCCAGCGTGCCTGCCGGACAAGCGCGCTTGCGGATCACGCTTTCCGCTCTGCACGAAGACACTCAGATCGACCGCTTGCTGGAAGGATTGGATGCCGCGTTGCGCTCAAGCAAAGTAACAAGCGATGCCTCTGGACATGGCTAGCGGCATCCATATCGAGATCCGCGGCAGCGGGCCAGCGCTGGTGATGATCCACGGCTGGGCCATGCACGGTGGCATCTTTGCGCCACTCAGTGAGCGCCTGGCCAGGCACTGCACGTTGCACATCGTCGATCTGCCCGGCCACGGTCACAGCCGCGCGCATGCGGGCGACTTCAGTCTGGATGCGTGCGCCACTGAATTGCTCTCGCAGTTGCCGCGTGCCGCTTGGTTGGGCTGGTCGTTGGGTGCCTTGATCGCGCTGCGCGCCGCAGCGATGCGGCCTGAGCACGTTAGCGCCTTGATCGCGCTCGCCGGCTCACCGCGCTTTGTGCGCAGCCCAGATTGGCCGCACGCCGTGGAGGCGCAGGTATTCCAGACCTTTGCCGATGAGCTGGGCGGGCACTATGCGCGCACGCTGGATCGCTTTCTGGCACTGGAAGCACATGGGTCCGAGCACATGCGCGATGAGTTGCGCGCGCTGCGGGCACAGATATTCACTCGCGGCGAGCCGGATCCAAGGGTGTTGATCGAGGGTCTGGCGATGCTCGCCGAAAGCGACCTGCGCGCGCAGTTGCCAACGCTGCCGATGGCCGCCTTATGGGTCGCGGGCCGGCGTGATCGGCTGGTGCCGTGGCAAGCGATGCGTGCCGCCGCAGAAAGTATGGTGAGCGGGCGTTTTCTGCGGGTTGAGGGTGCCGGTCACGCACCGTTTTTGAGCGACGCGGATGAAGTGGCGGCGGCCGTTGTCGATTTTCTGTCGACGACGCTGCCAAACCCATCGGCCTCAGCCTGGGGATGAACTTGGGATACTTGCGCCGCCATGTTTGATCGCCATGTTTGATCGCCATGTTTGATCGCACCCACATTCGTCGCGCCTTTGCGCGCGCTGCTTCGACTTACGCGGCCGTCGCTGCATTGCAAAAAGAGGTCGAGTCGCGCCTGCTGGAACACCTGCAAGAGCTGCCGCTCGACCCCAGCACTATTCTGGATTTGGGTAGTGGACCCGGCAGCGCGACGCGCGCACTCAAGCGGCGCTGGCCAAAGGCGCAGGTGGTGGCTTTGGATCACGCGCTAGCCATGCTGCGCCAGCAACCGCGACGCTGGTGGACCTTGCCAGCCAAGCGTATCGAGCGGGTCTGCGCCGATGCCTGCGCGCTGCCGTTGGCCGATGCCAGCGTTGATCTGGTGTTTTCCAACTTGTGCTTGCAGTGGGTGGAAACGCTGCCGGTTGCCATCGATGAGTTGCGTCGCGTGCTGCGGCCCGGTGGTTTGCTGCTGCTGTCGACCTTTGCCAGCGAGACCCTGTTCGAGCTGCGCGCGGCCTTTGAACACGTCGATCCCGGCGCTGCTCACGTCAGCCCTTTTCTACCGTTGCAGCAGATCGGCAATGCCCTGCAAGCCGCCGGCTTTCGCGATCCGGTACTGCATGTCGATCATTTCACCCTGACCTATGCCGGACCGCGCGAGCTGATGCGCGAACTCAAGCAACTCGGTGCCACCAATGCCCTGTCAGATCGTCGTCGTGGGCTCACTGGCAAGCACCGCATGCAGGCGGTGTTGGCCGCCTACGAGCAGTTCCGCGTCAATGATCGGGTGCCGGCCACCTACGAAGTCGTATATGCGCAAGCCTTTGCGCCGCCGCCCGGGCAACCCAGGCGCAGCGCGGGTGGCGAGATCGCAAGTTTTCCATTGGCCAACCTGCGGCGGCGACGCTAGCGGATTGGTGTCTCCAAGCGGGGCAGGGCGTGATCAATCAAAGATACCTCAGCATCTGCGAGCCATGGGTCTTGCGCCTTAGAAGATTCGCTCAGTTCCGCCGCAAGTGCGCAGAAATCAGCCCAATTTTGAGCGAATGGTTGCGCTGCTGCGCTTGCCATGGGTACAAGCAAGCACAGTGACGGTTTGCCCATCCACTCGGTACCAAATCAGGTAGGGGAAGCGCCACAAAAGCACCCGTCTGACTTCACCGTAAATGGCAGTACCTGCCAGCGGTGAATGCTCAAGGCGCGCCAGCGTCACACCCAACTCACAGTGAAAGGCCGAGCCCAGGCCAGCACTTTGGGCCTCATCCCAATCCTGCGCTTCTGCCGGGTCATCCTCCGCGAGTTTGCGAACGAAGACTGGATAGCTCAACGCAGGCGACGCTCAAGGCGAGCATGCACATCTCGCCAATGGCTTTGATCGTCTGGATGCTGCTCTGCGTCGGCCAAGCGACCATCCAACAACTGCTTTTCAGAGCTTGTCAGTGGCGCGTCAGCCGCTGCCAGCGAGGCCCAAACCGCACCGAGCAACTCAATGCGGTCTGCCGCACTCATGGACTTCACTTGCAAAAGTAGCTCGGCGCCGATCATGGACGAAGCATGCCTGCTACCCGCCGCGCAGGCTCGACACTCACAAGCCCGACCGAGGCCGATCCACCTGCCGTACCCAGTCCGACAAGTTGTAGTGATTGCTGACCCGCGCGATGCGGCCGTCGCGGATGGCAAAAAACGCGCCGCCTGGAAGGCAGTAGCGCTGTCCATTGGCAGTCGGTAGACCTTCAGCAGTTTCCAGGTACACGCCTTCAACCACGTACTCGGCAGCGGCGTGCAGACCGTTCTGGGTGGCCATTACCACCACATCGCGGAAGTGTTCGCGATAGCTGGCCGACATCGATTGCAAAAACGTCGCAAACGCCGAACTACCGACCTCGCGCTCGCCCTGATTGACATCGTGGACTACATCCTCAGCCAACCCCGCCAGCACGCCGGCGTGGTCAGCTCGATTCAAGGCCGCGTAGTAGGAAAGTACCAATTCAGTCGCGCGATCAGCGGCGCGGGCACCATCGATTCTCATCAGCTTGGATCCTCAGCATGGCCCGCCCTCGGCAGGTGAGGTGGAGCACATCAAACAAATCATAGCTCGACCCATGCGGCGCGGAAGCGACATGCTGGCATTCAAGCAAAAGTCGTCCCATTAAAACCAGCGTGTTAGGGTCTATCGACACACATTGGGGGCTTGCTGCGACCGAGTGCAACGCGGCTCGCTGCACCGAGGTCAACTTGCCCCAAGCTTCGCCGATTCCACGCAGACAGGATGATTACCGACGATGACGGCCACCACCGCCGCGCGACCAGCGACCCGACTTGCCGACTATCGGCCGCCGACTTGGCGCATTTCCGAGGTCGAATTGCAATTCGATCTCGACCCCATCGAGACCCTGGTACACGCGCGTCTGAGCCTGCATCCCGACCCCGCGCAAGCCGCGTCCGACGTGCGCCTCGACGGCTGCGATCTGCACTTGCTCAGTATCGCCTTGGATGGCGAACCGCTGCCCAGCGCACGCTACCGGATCGATGCCGAGGGACTCACTGTCTTTGGGCTGAGCGGTGCGTGTGTGCTGCAAACCTCGGTACGCATTTGTCCGCAGGCCAACACGCGGCTCGAAGGCGTATACGCCAGCGGTCCGATGTTGCTCACCCAATGTGAGGCGCAGGGTTTTCGACGCATCACCTATTTTATTGACCGACCCGATGTGCTGGCACGCTACAGCGTCGAGTTGCGCGCCGATCAGGCTCGCTATCCGGTGCTGCTGTCGAACGGAAATCCCGCCGCTGCTGGTGCATTGGCGGAGGGTCGCCACTTCGCGCGCTGGGTCGATCCGCATCCCAAGCCGAGCTACCTGTTTGCCTTGGTGGGCGGGGATATCGCCTGCGTCGAAGCACCATTCACCACCTCGGAAGGCCGCGTCGTCGACGTTCGGGTGTGGACTGAGCGCATTGACGTCGAACGCTGTCGGCACGCGCTGGGCTGCGCATTGCGGGCGCTGCGCTGGGACGAGCAGCGCTTTGGTCGCGCCTATGATCTGGATGTCTTCAACGTCGTCGCCGTGCAGTACTTCACCATGGGCGCGATGGAGAACAAGGGTCTCAACATCTTCAACGCGCGCTATGTGTTGGCAGACAACGCCAGCGCCACCGATGCGGATTTTGTAGCCATCGAATCGGTCATCGGCCACGAGCACTTCCACAACTGGAGCGGCAATCGGGTCACCCTGCGCGACTGGTTTCAACTGTCGCTGAAAGAGGGCTTCACGGTGTTTCGCGACCAAGAGTTCAGCTCTGACCTGCACTCGCGATCATTGAAGCGCATCGATGACGTGCGCATGCTGAAAAGCCGGCAGTTTCTGGAGGACAGCGGTCCACTGGCGCATCCGGTGCGTCCGGCCGAATACGTCGAGATCAACAACTTCTACACCGCTACCGTGTACGAGAAGGGCGCGGAAATCGTCCGCATGCTGCATACCTTACTGGGTGAGGTCGACTTCCGTCGTGGCACGGATCTGTACTTTTCGCGCCACGATGGACAGGCCGCGACGGTCGAGGATTTTCTGGCGGCGATGAGTGAAGTCAGTGGCCGCGATCTGACCCAGTTCGCGCGTTGGTATGCGCAAGCCGGCACCCCGGTGCTGAGTATTCGCGAGTGTTGGGACGCGCCGACGCAAACCTTTCATATCGCCATCAGCCAGCACACGCCGGCGAGTGCTGGCCAAGCCGAGAAGGCCGCGCTGCACATTCCGCTGCGGTACGCGCTGTATGCAGCCGACGGCTCACCCCTTGAGCGTGCCTTGGAAGGGGACGCGCCAGCCAGCACGAGCCTGATCGAGCTCACCCAATCGACTCATGGCATGCGCTTGGACGGTGTCAGCGAACGCCCGTTGGCGGTGTACCTGCAAGGCCTGTCAGCGCCAGTGCGTCTGGACCTGCCACGCGATGCCGCCACGCTGGCGCGGATTGTCGCGGTTGAGCCCGATGCACTGACGCGCTGGGAGGCCATTCAAAGTTTGGCCACCGATGCCTTGCTGTTGCGTGGTCCCGATCCAGCCGCCGCGCGCAGCGCCTTGATAACCGCGTTGGGCGACTTGCTGAATGACCCGAGCCAGGATGCGGCCTTTGTGGCCGAATGTCAGCGCCTGCCCGAAGTGTGGACGCTTGCCGACCAAGCGGTATCCATTGATCTGGACGAGTTGATTCGGCAACGCGAAGATTTGCTCGACGAGTTGGCCGAGTGCCACGCCGATGGTTTTGAGTCTGCCTATCGACGTCTGCGCGCCGCCCATCCGGGACAATCCTTCGACGCCGCCGCATTTGCAGCACGTCGCTTGATCGGGGTCTGTCTGGATCGACTCACTCGACTCGATCCGCAGGCAGCTATCGCCAGCGCGCATTTTGCTGATGCGGCATGCATGACCGATCGTCTTAACGCGCTCGCCTGTCTGCTCCACTTTGACGCGCCGAGCGCAGCGACAGCACTCGCCCAATTTCGACAGCAGTGGCAGCACGATCCGTTGGTCACCGACAAATGGCTGGTCATCGCCGCCAGCCGCCCGCAGCCGGAAGCACTCGACGATGTGCGTGCGCTGATCGCAGATAGTGAGCTGTGGCAACCCGCCAACCCTAACCGCGTGCGCGCGATCCTGAGCAGCTTCGCCCGCAACAATCCAATTGCCTGCCATCGCATCGACGGCCTTGGCTACGCCTTGTTGTTCGAGCAACTCGGCGCGCTGGACGCGCTCAATCCGCAGGTATCGGCGCGCTTGCTGACGGCCTTCGAGCCATGGCGAAAACTCGATGCCAACCGTCGCGCCTTGATCGAGTCAGGCCTGCGCAGTTTGCTCGCCAAGCAACCTTCCAGTGACATGGGTGATGTGTTGACGCGGTTGTTGAGTTAGCGGCCTCGGCCAGACTGCTTGGCCGGCTCGATCGGTGCGCCCGAGCCGCTCACTTTCGCCCCAGCAAACTGGTCAGCGCCGAGCCGCCCACCACCATCGCGGCGCCGATGATGCCGAGCAAACCCACCACTTCGGGCTGCACCAGCTGCGGCGCAACGTGGTGGGCGACCTCCACACTCAGCAAGGTCAGCAGCGGAGTGACGGCAAGTACCAGCGAAACGCGTGAGGCTTCCCAATGGGCCAGCGCCTCGGCGAACGCGCCGTACGCACCCAGCGTGTTGAGCGCGCAGTAAATCAGTGCCAACCATTGGCTGGCTTGCAACCCAGCCAATTGGCTGGGCGTGGCCATCGGCCAGAGTGCAAGAGTGGCGACAAAATAGATAAACACCAGAATCAGCGCCGAGCCCAGTCGCAGCAGCAGTTGCTTCTGGATCAGCGCATAAATCGCCCAGACCACTGCACCAAGCACCACCAGCACGCTGCCGAAGATGTAGGTCGGCCCGGCATCGCCGCTTGCGGCCAACTGGCTAAGCTGGTCGCGAAAGAACAGGCACAGTCCGCCCAACAGGATGGCCAGTCCCAACCATTGGCCACCGCCAAAACGCTCGCGAAAAATAACCACCCCGCCGACCGCCATCAACAGCGGC
>JBBQQV010000152.1:0-7299 GCA_038215505.1 Lysobacterales bacterium | reverse complement strand
TGGATCGACCACCCGTTGTATGCCCGGCAGGGCTTCACGCAGCAAGGCTTCCATCTCACTCTGACGGACCTCGGTATGCCGTTTGAGGGCTGCTGCCTCCAGGCCAATCGTGCGCAACCCGGCCAACACCGCCAGCCCCGCCACTACCGCCGCCCAACGCCACTGCGCACTGCTGCGACCGCCACTGCGTCGCGGCCGAAACTCGGCTTGCAGCAGGTCCGGTCCACGGACATGCGCAAGCCGCTCGGCCAGCCACACCAAGCCAGACGAAATCAGCGACTCCTCGACGTCCTTGGCCTGCAGTTTTACCAATGGGCTGCGGTGGCTGCGCCACAGTCGAACACGCAGCCAAGCGACGCCACCATCCGCCAACATGGCGATGGTCTCGGCAAGCTCAGCGGTTCGACAACTCAAGCCCGCAGATGTCGCCCAGCGCAGCAGGGCCTCATCGCCGTCGACCAGCACGCTGAGTTGGCCCGCCTCGACCGGCAGCAGTTGCAGAGGACTGTAGCAACGATCTGCGGAATGACCGGCCGCGTGCAGTTTGCGCAGCGCCTCGCGCAAGCGCTCCCGCGCAATCACAGCCACTGGAACAGTCGCTCCGGCGGCACGCTCATCGAACGCAACGTGCTGCAGTTCGACCGCACCGGCAAGCTGTTCTTCAATGGAGTACGGCAGCGCCTGCGCCAATTGGCTGGCACGCTTTGCCAAGCGTGGTGCCTCCAGCAACAACACATGCTCGGCAGGCAAAAGCACATCCACTTGGGTCGCACTGGTCAACGGCAAACCCAGGCTCGGCCCCGACTCCACCTTGCCCGCACGGTCCAGCGCCAGCCATTCGCAGGCACCGTCGGCAAACAGGCGAATGACTAGTCGATGCGACATGCGAGGTTGATAGCTAAGAGTTTGGCAGCCGAGAATTCTAACAGCCGGTCATCCTTGCATCGTCTAAACATCATTCACTCCGGCTCACAAGCGACCGCGCACGCGCGCCAGCACTCGAATGCCACCGTCCGCACGCTCCATCAGACTGCTGTAGGCGAACGGAATGCCGTCACTTACGATTTCTGCTTCAGCGACCATGTAGCGACTGAAAGTGGCGCAGCCCTGCAAATTGACTAGCTCGACTCCGAGTTGGCTCAGCGCCACCGAGACTTCATCGAGGTTGAGATAGCGTGCCCGCCCCTCTCGCCACATCTGGCTCGCCACGCTCTCGGTGATGCGCGAATCGAGGCTCATCCACAACGCCTTT
This sequence comes from Lysobacterales bacterium, assembly GCA_038215505.1. GTDB lineage: Bacteria > Pseudomonadota > Gammaproteobacteria > Xanthomonadales > Xanthomonadaceae > JANNWF01. The sequence continues at coordinate 6,047 of JBBQQV010000152.1, read as the reverse complement.
GAGGCGAAATTGAGATTGATCAGGCCTTCGCTTGGCATTGCGCAGACCGCAGGCGCAAGTGCTGCGTAGGCATCGGCATCCACGCCCGCCAACAGCCGCAATTCGGAGACATGGGTGAAAGCCCGGCCGGCGGTCAAATACGCGGGTTGACGCTGCAGGTAGGTCGAGTCTTCGGCGCCGCCGTTGCCTGGAATGGCGTCGCTATCCATCCAGTCGACCGCCCGATCAGCAATGCCAGGATCAAGCTTGAGCGCCGCCAACAGGCGCTGAAAACGGCCGACGGCAGTTGCGTTGACGACGTCGTTTACAACCAACTGATTCAGATTGAAACACCCGCTGCGATCGCGCATACGCCCGGTCAATTGTCCACCCGGAACGCTGATCGGTGGCAGTGCTCGCAACCAACCATCGTCCGCCCCGTCAACGCCCGTCGCTTGCGCCTCATCACGCGCCAAAGCCGCAGCGGCCCAGCCCTCCAATCCGATCTGCAACTGCCACGTTTGTTCAGCGCGCAGGGCATTGCGCGTGCGCGAACGACTCGCCTCGCCCATGTCCAAAAGCGCTGCCACCAGAACAACCGCGATCGCGACCACCAGCAAGGCCGACAACAGCGCGACGCCGCGTTGACGACTGCCACTCACGGGGTGCTCCCGAGCGGCAATTCAAACACGCGCCGTATCTCGCCGTAATCGCTCAGCTGCAGGCGCAACTCGACGGCTCGCGGCAGCACATCACCGCCGCGTGGTGGTGGCCACTGCGACAAACTGGGAGCACCACGCGCCCCGATGTAGCGCCACTCGATGCGTTCAACCTGATCGAGCAAGGGATCAATGGTCGGCAACGACCCTGGGCTGCGATCAAGCACGGGATAGTGCAGGCGCAGCAGTCGCTTGCCATCAATCTGATAGCCGATGCGGGAAATGTCGGAGCGGTTTTGCGCCAGGGCGCCCACCGCCCCATAGCGACTGATCTCAAGCGCATCGACGCGTCCACTTAGCGCTGGCATCGCCGGCCCATAGCCCTCACGTATGGGCCGCATCGCAATTCCGCGCAGATCGCGCTCAATCAGGCCTATCGCAAACTGCAAATCGGCGAGCCGCGCCAGATCACCATCCAACTGCGCGCGCGCGCGCGTGATCGCGTTCATACCGCCCACCGCGAGGCCTGCCGCCAGCGCGAAGATCGCCACTGCGACCAATACTTCGACCAGCGTAAAGCCACGACTGGGTGTGCTCATCGCCACGCAAACCCACTGAGACGCGCAACGGCTTCGTCGCGACTCTCGGCACCCGCGTCATCGGCGTACACCGACACATCCAGCCGCTGGATGCTGGGTTCCTGGGTCGGCGATGACTCCATCAGCCAGCGCCAGCGTCGACCGCCGATTTCGCTGCTGCCATCGCGGCGGCCGCTGGCGGGAACTCCTTCATTCAGCCGCGCCTCTGCCAGCACGTTTGAGGCCACCCACTGCGCCAGCGTGGCATCGCGAACCTGCACCAGCGCGCGCGCTTCCAGTGCGGTGGTGCGTACCAAGGCGACCAGGGCGAGCGAAAGGATCAACACCGCGATCAGCACCTCCAACAAGGTGAACCCCTCTGACCGTCGCGACGGATGAGGGTTCGGCATGCCTGATCGAAGGCGCCGCACTGAGCAACTTCGACTAGCGAGGATCGACACGATCAAGCTCCACTTCGCCATCCAGCCTGGCCTGCAGGCGCCACTGCTCGGCCACGCCTTCGCGCGCCAAGGTCATCTCAAAGGGCGTCATCTCACCAGACGCGTAGCAGACGAACTGTGGTTTGCTGGTGTCATCATCCTTTTCAGTCAGCACGGGCAAGCCATCGCGACTCACGGCGATGGAGATGGCATCACCCAGCGTCCGTTCACGCAGCGCCTCATCGGGTGTGTCTGCCACGCGCAACCATCGATCCGGCAACAGATAGCCAAAGCTGAGCGCACCCTCGCGCAACGAGAACCCAAGGTCCTGTCCGGAGTAAAGAGCACGTTCGCAGGCGAGCCGAATTCTAACCTCGGCGCGACGCGCCGCATTTTCCAACTCGCGACTGCCACTACCAGTGATCGCCAAGGTGGCTGTGCCGACGACGACACCCACGATGATCACCACGACCAACACTTCGATCAGGGTGAATCCCCGCGCGCGACGCCAGCGATTGAGGCCACCCACCGGCACGCCGTTACTCGCCCCAATTGCCAATATCGGTACTCACGCCTTCACCGCCCGGCTGGCCATCGGCACCGAGCGAATAGACGTCGATTTCACCTTGCCGACCCGGACTCAAGTACAGGTAGTCGCGCTTCCACGGGTCTTGCGGCAAGCGATCAATGTAGCCGCCATTGCGCCAATTGGGCGCCTCGGGCGCGCCAGTCGGCTTTTGGGTCAGGGCTTGCAAGCCTTGATCGGTGCTTGGATAGGCGAAATTGTCGAGTCGATACAAATTCAGGCCAGTCACCAAAGCGCCGATATCCTGCTTGGCCTTGGAGACGCGCGCCTCGTCGGGCCGATCCAGAAAGCGGGGCACCACAACGGCAGCAAGAATGGCGAGAATTGTCACCACTACCAACACCTCGATCAGCGTGAAGCCGCGGGCGTAGACAGGGCGGAGCGGACGGTCGATCATGAAGGGCTATCTCAGACAAGTCTGCACGAGCATAACAAAGGCATGCCGAACGCTGACCAAGCCCAGCACTGGCGCGACCGCGATCTTGCGGTGCTCTGGCATCCCTGCACACAAATGCAGGAGCATCTCGATGGCGCTCCGTTGATCTCGATCACCCACGGCGAAGGGGCGTGGTTGTTTGGCCACAACGGTGAGCGCTATCTGGATGCCATCAGCAGTTGGTGGACCAACCTGTTTGGTCACGCGAACCCACGGATCGCCGGCGCAATTTCACGGCAGGCACATCGGCTGGAACAGGTGATCCTGGCTGGCTTCAGCCACGAACCCGCGATTCGTCTGGCTGAGAATCTGGTTGCGCTTGCGCCACCCGGTTTGGAGCGTGTGTTTTTTGCCGACAACGGCTCGGCGGCGGTCGAAGTAGCACTGAAGATGAGCTTTCACGCGCACTTGAACGCCGGCGCGGCGCAACGCACCAAGTTCGTCGCGCTCAGCAATGGCTACCACGGCGAGACCTTAGGTGCCTTGGCAGTTACCGATATTCCCTTGTACCGGCGAACCTATGCGCCGTTGATGATGCAGCCCATTTTTGCGCCCAGCCCGGATGCTTACCTCGCAACCGCCGACGAAGATGCCGAAGCCTGTGCACGCCGCGCCGCGTTCGCACTCGCACAACTTTTTGAACGTGAAGGCAGCACAATTTCAGCATTGATTGTTGAACCGCTGGTTCAATGTGCAGGTGGAATGCGCATGTACCATCCGCTTTACCTCAGTGAGGCACGGGCGCTTTGCGACACCTATGGCGTGCACTTGATTGCCGACGAGATCGCAGTGGGCTTCGGCCGCACTGGCACTATGTTTGCCTGCGAGCAAGCACTCATTTCGCCTGACTTGCTGTGTTTGTCCAAAGGCATCACCGGCGGCTTCATGCCGCTTTCTGCGGTACTTGCGACCAACGCCATCTACCAGTGCTTTCTGGCGCCGACTCGCGAACGCGCGTTTCTGCACTCGCATAGCTATTCAGGCAACCCTCTGGCATGTGCGGCCGCGCTGGAGACGCTCTCGATATTTCGCGATGAAGGCGTATTGGGCCGCAACCAACAGACTGCCGCGCACATGGCACAACTCGCGCAACCGTTGAAATCGCATCCCTATGTTGCCGACGTGCGGCAAACGGGGATGATACTGGCCATTGAACTGGCTGCCGATGGCAGAGGGAAAACGCCATTTCCGACGCCCGAGCGGCGTGGACAGCGCGCGTATCGGTATGCGCTGGAACACGGAGTTTTGCTGCGCCCGCTGGGCGATGTGCTGTACTGGATGCCGCCTTATTGCATTGATAAGGCTGACCTTGAGCAACTTTCCAAGATCACAGTCAATGCTATTCAAGCAGCGACTCAATGAGGCAGACGCGCTGCTTTGTCGCTGCGTCGTTGACCGTCGGTGGTGAGCTTGAGCTCCCCGACGCCACCAGCAACCACCTGTTGCGGGTGTTGCGATTGGACAGTGGCGATGCGATTACGCTGTTCAACGGCGACGGCCACGACTACGCGGCGACGCTGACTCGCAATGGTCGCAACGCTGCGCGCGCGCAGGTCATCCGTCGAAACGCGGTCGAGAACGAGTCTGGTCTACACATCACCCTGATTCAAGGGATCGCCCGCGGCGAAAAGATGGACTTGATCTTGCAGAAAGCGACAGAACTTGGAGTCGCTGAGATCTGGCCCGTTTACAGTGAGCGAACCGAAGTCCGGCTTGACGCCGAACGCTTGAGCAAGCGCCTTGGTCACTGGCGCGGCGTCATCCAAAGCGCCTGCGAGCAGTGTGGTCGTGCACGTTTGCCATTGCTTGCCGATCCACGCAGCCTGAGCAAGCTGATCGAGGATGTGCCGGCCGCCACCTTACGCCTGACGCTCGATCCGCGCGGCCAGTTCTCATTCGATGCACTGGCCGATCCAGCGCCCGCCGGATTGGCCTTCGCGATTGGTCCCGAAGGCGGATTCAGTGTGATTGAGCGTACCCAGTTGAACGCCGCTGGATTCGTGGGTATGCGTTTGGGCCCACGCATTTTGCGGACGGAAACAGCAGGCTTGGCAGCAATGGCCGTCTTACAGGCGCGCTTCGGTGATTTGGCTTGAGGTCAGCTCTGTTGCCAGACTTAAACTGGTCAAGCGGCAGCGGCAGTCAAATCGAGCGAGTCGACGATCAGCTGCTCAATCGCGGCCAAGTCCGGAATGATCGCGCTGTCGTCTCGGGTGCGGACCCGTGCGAGCGCTCCCGGCGGCAAATCCTCGGTTCCATTCTCCTCCAGCACCAAAGCCGCCGCGGTCACCGTGGTCAAACGCGGAAAGCCTTGGGTCAGCAAGCAGAAGTAGGGCAAGCGCGGGTGAGCAGACAACGCTTTGAGAACCACTACCTTGGAACCACGCTCGCCTTCGCGATCAGACAATCCCGCTAGGCGGGCAAAAGAAATGATCGGTACTCGCCAGCCACGCCAACGCACGCGGCCCAGCAACCAGCGCGGAGCGCCCTCGACCGGGTCCGGATCCGAATAGGTGATCACTTCGGCAATGGCGGCGTTCGGCAACAGAAGTCGACCATTGGTGACAGCAATCACTACGCCTCGGATGTCACTGGTCGGAACAGGCTGCATCGATCCACTCCTCAGTCAATTCGGGCACGTCGAAAGCGACGCACATCAGCGTCAAGCGCCATCACCGTAACGGGCGACGCAGTGTTCCGCTAGCTCACGCGGGCTTCCCACAAACTCGACCACGCCGCGCGCTTGCGCGCCGTCCACCATCGAGCTGACTACGCAGGAGGCAGGTGTCTGCGCCCACACTTCACCGCCGTTTGCAGTTAGGTAAACCGCACCCTCGACGGCATCGCCAGCCATGCCGCTGAAAATGATTGCGGTTGCCTGTTTGCCGAATTCATCCGAGAGGTCGCGGATGACGTCATCAATGCAGGGTCGGTAGTGGGTGGGACCTGGGTAGGACTCGCGGCGGACGCGGCCATCGCGACTGATTTTCACGCGCTCCCCGGAAGGAATGACCATGACCTCGCCCGCGCAGGCGGGTGTGTCGGTGCTGGCGACCCGAACAGGTAGCTTTGAGACTTTCTGCAACTGCTGCGCCAATCGGTCGAAAAACCCGCTTTCCAAATGCTGTGCCAGCACCAGAAGCGCAGGGAAATCGGCCGGCAAGCCAGCCAAGAACGTTCGAAGTGCGTCGGGCCCTCCGATCGATGCGCCAAGAACGATGACCCGCGGGATGCGCGTCAAGGTCGAGCCAGAAACCTGAGCAACTTCGGCCGCTACGAACGGCTCCAAGGTGAGTGCAGTCGCTTCGCGACCAAACGAAATATCAGCTTCCACCGCTGCATGTGATGGCTTCGCGGGCGCACTCTCAG
>JBBQQV010000151.1:0-7320 GCA_038215505.1 Lysobacterales bacterium | reverse complement strand
ATGGAACCAGCTGTTGTCGCTGTGGGTGCTGCGCGCCGACGAGGCCAATGTAAGTACTGCGCAACGCTGCCCGTTGGTGCTCGCTGCTGGAGTCTATTGCCTGCGGGGATCGGGCAGCTTGAGCAAGCTGGCGACACTGCGGCGGCCGGTGATACTGCGACTGGCGGCACGCGAGCGAGAAGCGTGGGGCGTGCTGCTGGGCCTGTCGGATCTGCGCGCGCGCATCACCATCGCGGGCGAGACTTTCGACATCAAGCGCGCCCATCTTGAACAGGTCTGGCTGGGCGAGTTTTATGCGGTGTGGCGCGCACCCGCCTTTGTCAGCATGCCGATCCGGCGCGGCGACAGTGGTCCCTCCGCTGATTGGCTGCGCGAAGTGCTGCTGCGACGCGACTTGCTGCGCAGTGACGTGCTCGGTCCTGCCTACTTCGATAGCACCCTGGAAACCGGCGTGCGTCGTCTGCAGTCGGCGCACGGCTTGGTGCCCGACGGCATCGTCGGTCCAGAAACTTTGTTGGCATTGACCGCCGAAGAACGCGGCGGTCCGCGCTTGCGGCGGACTTTGCAGTGATGCCGACGACGCACGTTTCTGACCCGGATTTGGCTGCGGCGGCCGCGGTGATCACGCCATGTCGCTGATTCTGGAAGCGCTACGAAAGTCGGAAGCGGAGCGCCAGATTGGTCGCGCGCCCGGTCTTCTCACGCCGATGGCGATGGCAACAGCGCAACACTCAGACAGGCGATGGTGGCTCGCCGGCAGCTTGGCAGTGCTGGTAGTGATCGCGATTGCCTTGGCATGGTGGCTGGGTCGCAACGGACAGTCGGCCGCCAACGGGGCAAACCAAAGCGCTATTGCCAGAGCGCCTACGCCCGCAGCAGGCACGCCAGCTTTGGACCCGCCAGCCGCAGTCGTCGCAGCGACAACGCAAGAGCAGACCGCCACAGCGCCCGTGGCCGTCGACCCGGCGTCGCCTCCGGCAACGCGCCCATTGCCCGCAGCTGGTCCGAGCGACTTCCCGTCCGATCCAGACTTCGAGTCCACCGAGCGCGAATCGCTGCCTTTGCCCGCACCGGCAAGCGCACCTGCGGCAACCGTCGTCGAACCAGTGGATCCTGCGGTCCCTGCCGAGGTGCCCGTGTCAGCCGCTCTTCCAGCCACACCGCCCGCGGCGGAAGGGCCGGCTGCAACACCATTCAGGACGTTGACGGAATCCGAGCGCGCCGGACTACCGCCGCTGCGTTTGAGCATGCATGTCTTCAATGCAGAGCCGTCACGACGATTCGTGATGATCGACGGTCGCCGTCGGGCCGAGGGCGACACCTTGGCAGCCGAGGTCAAGCTCGCCGAGATCCGCCGCGAAGGTGCCATCGTCGACATTCGCGGTCGCCTCGTCCTGATCGAGCGGCCCTGAGGCCAGTCGTCGGCAACTTTCATGTTTGTTGACGTTCCCGATCGACGACGGCAACCGGCGGCGTGGGTGGCACCGATGCTGGTGTTGCTTTCGATGCTGACCTTCGTTTGGCTGGCGACCCAAGACAGCGACCCGCGCATGCTCTTCCTGCGTCGCTGGGGCGCGGTACCCGAGACCCTGTTCCCCACCGGCGCGCCCTTCGCCGGCTTGCTCGATGGCCGCCTGCTGACGCTGTTTAGCGCGCTGTTTATTCACGCCGATTGGTTGCACCTGGTGGGCAACATGCTGTTTCTGGTCATCTTTGGCTTGCCGGCAGAACGCGCGCTGGGTCCGTGGCGATTTCTGCTGCTGTTCCTGATCGGCGGTGCGCTGGCCAATCTTGCGCCAGTGCTGCTTCTGGAAAGCACGCGCTCGGTCATCATCGGTGCCTCAGGCGCAATCTCGGCCTTGATTGGCGCCTACCTCGCCTTGTTTCCGCGCTCCAAACTCGGATTTGTGCTGCCGTTGGGCCTGTTTCTCGAGTTTGTGCGCACTCCCGCACCGGTAATGATCGGCGTCTGGGCGCTGTTGCAACTGGTGTTTACCTTTGTCGGCCCAGGCTTTGGCGCGGTGGCTTGGTCAGCACATCTGGCCGGCTTTGTGATCGGGGTAGTGATTGGCCTGCTCGCACGTCCCGCCATCGCCAAGCGTTTGCGCAACAGCCGCAGCTAGCCCAGCTGCTGTTCGCTTCCTCTCGTCACTCCGGCGACTGTGAGCTGGTCGTCTCTCCAGAATGGTCTGCGGCTAGCCGCCTGTGTGAACCAACCAGCGTTTTTGCTGCGTCGTGTGCGGACAGCTGATGAATAACCGGCGACAATGCAACTCATGGCCCAACGCACGCTCTACAAAATCACCTTTCACAACGCCGGCAAGGTCTACGAGCTGTATGCCCGGCATGTCGCCAGCAGCAGTCTCTGGGGCTACACCGAAGTCGCCGAACTGGTCTGGGACACGGGCGATAGCCTGGTCATTGATCCGACCGAAGAACGCCTGCGCGACGAATTCGGGCAGACCCGCAAACTGCATCTACCGATGCAGTCGGTCATTCGCGTCGAAGAAGTAGAAAGCAAAGGCCAGTTGGCGATTCGCGATGCAGCGACCGGCGAACGCGTGGTCACACCGTTTCCGCTGCCCGCAAAGCCCAGATGAGTCTGCCTCCGCTCACCGGGGCGGCGGAATCACCACCATAAAACGCGCGCCGCCCAACTCCGGCGAGCGGCTCACCTCCAGCTCACCGCGGTAAGCGCGAACGATGTCCTGCACGATGGCCAAGCCAATGCCGTGGCCGTGCACGCGTTCGTCGCCACGCACGCCGCGTTGCAGCAGACTTTCGATACGATCTTCCGGAATACCGGGGCCGTCGTCTTCCACCGAAATTCGCAGCGCGCGGCCGCCGTTGGGACGGTCCACCCGCAGCAGCACGCGCTGCTTGGCCCACTTGAAGGCATTCTCCAGCAGGTTACCCAGCAGCTCCATCAAATCCCCTTGCTCACCATGAAAACGCGCGCTGGGTTCAATCTCGAACTCACATAACACGCCGCGTTCCGCGTAGACCTTTTCCAGACCCTCGACGATGCCCTCGGCGTTTGACTCGATCGGCAACGGCGCGGCAAAGCGTTGATGGCCAGAGGTGGCCGCTCGCGACAGCTGATAAGCAACGATTTCGTCCATGCGTTGCACCTGCGCGCGAACGTCATCGCGCAGCGAGGCCTCGTCATAGTCACCTTCCAAGCGCGTGCGCATCACCGCCAGCGGCGTTTTCAAGCTGTGCGCCAGATCGCCCAGCGTGTTTCGGTAGCGGGTCAGATGATCGCGTTCGCTCTCGATAAAGGCATTGAGGTTGTCCGTCAGTGGCCGCAACTCGCGCGGATAGTTGCCGTCCAACTGGTCGCTGGCACCGCGTTCCACTTTAGCCAAATCGCGCTCGACGCGGCGCAACGGGTTCAAGGTCCAGCGCGCGACCCACACCTGAAGGATCAAAAGCAGTAACCCGGCACCACCCAGATACACCCACAACGTGCGTCGAAACACCCGAATCTGGCGATCAGCGACTTCCGTGGTTTCGCCGATAAAGACCGAAAATGTGACCGAATCTTCCGCACTCACCTCCCAAGCAACGCCGATTCCAAATCGATAGATCGGCCCTGCCGGGCTATCCAAAGGCCCCACAAACTCGGCTTCACCAGGTCGCAAGGTGTCATTAAAAGGCAGCTTGCGGCCAATCGTGGAGCCGGATTCCCAGCGAAATGCTTCGCCGTTGATCGCCGCGTACAAGCCGCTGCTGCCTGGTTGCTCGAAGCGTGGTTCGGGGGACTCCGCAGGCGGGATCAGCGCTTTGCCGCGGGTCACATCGGTCCCCGCGAGATAGGCATAGGCATAGGTTTGCAGACGTTCGCGCACGCCTGAAAGCACGGCGTCGGCGAAGGCTTGATCCAATGCGTATCCGGTCAAGCCCAGGAACGCGAACAGACCGACGCTGGCGGCGATTAGCTGGCGTGCTTGCAGCGATACCGAGCGTCGTCCAGCCATCGCCCTAGCCCGGACTTTTCATGAATGTGCGCGCTGATCGCGCAGGATCTTGATCGCACACGGGATTCTCGGAAGGAGCGACGTATCGCGCCATACGGCCGACTGCAGAGAATTCCCTGTGCGGTCAAAAGGCAAGGGAGTGCGTGCGAGATTCATCAAGAAGCCGGGCTAGCGGCCTTTCAATCCGACAAGGCGGCGAGCGGGATCACTCGTTGCGCGGAATGGCGAACCGGTAGCCGCGACCACGTACAGTTTCGATCGGCTTCAAGATGCCTTCTGGATCGAGCTTCTTGCGCAGGCGGCCAATGAAAACTTCCAGCACATTGGAGTCGCGGTCGAAGTCCTGCTGGTAGATGTGCTCGGTGAGGTCGGCCTTGGAGACCAGCTCGCCAGCATGCAGCATCAAGTATTCCAGCACTTTATATTCGTAGCTGGTGAGGTCGACCGCGGCACCATCCGAAGCAACCGTTTGCGCCGCCAGATCCAATCGGATCGGACCACATTCAAGTTGAGGTTTGCTCCATCCTGCGGCGCGGCGCAGCAAGGCGTTCAGCCGCGCCAGCAATTCTTCAATGTGGAAAGGCTTGACCAGATAGTCGTCGGCACCGGCCTTCAAGCCTTCGACCTTGTCCTGCCAGCTTGAGCGTGCTGTCAGGATCAGAATCGGGAAACTTTTCTGCTCGCCGCGCAACAAACGCACCAATTCCATGCCCGACAATTTTGGCAGGCCGAGATCGATGACGGCGACATCGAACGGCATTTCGCGCCCGAGGTACAGCCCTTCTTCGCCATCGCTGGCGGCGTCAACCGCAAAGCCTTCACGGCGCAGACGCGCGGTCAGGGTTTCACGCAGCGGTGCTTCGTCTTCAACCAGCAGGATGCGCATCCGATCAGAACTCCACGGGGTTGGTAATTGGCAGCTGCCGCGATGCTAAGCGATCAGCGGTCATTGCGCTCGGGTTCGCGCGGCGTTTGCGGTGGCGGTACCGATTCACGCATGAATTGTTGCGGGTCATCCTGCCTGCCACGCATCTCGCGCGGCGATGGGTTCAACTCACGCATGCGCTGTCTTGGGTCTTCTTGCAGGATTCGCATTTCGTGTGGCGGCGGGTTTGCGTCTCGCATGCGCTGGCGCGGGTCGTCGCGCATCACCGGAAAATCGCGTTGCAGTGGGGCGGACTCGCGCATGCGCTGGCGGGGGTCATCCTGCATGACGCGGATTCGACCTTCAGGCGTCAATACCTTCATCCGATAAATTTCGCGATTGCCACGCTGCATCGGACGCACTTGCAACACGCGCCCGCCGGTCTCGCTTTCGATGCGTCGCACCGACTCAGGCATTTGCTCACGTCTGCCCTCATCCTGCGGAGCCGCCCACGCCGGACACGCAACGCAAAGCGCCGCCAAAGTCAGCAATGAGGTCAGTGATGAATGCGAGAGGGTGCGCATGAAGTACGGAATCTTAACGCTCGGCGCTGGATGTGCAAGCCCAGCAGCGGCGCAAGCGGTGCCTTGTATCGAGGCGGAGGTCGCAGTCTGGTCGGCAAGCGGTGAATCCGTTCTGAATTTGTTATGCCGTCGCCGACGCTAGGCTGAACGCTCGCGCGACGGCGATGGACCGGTCAAAAAATCTCGGCGACACAGCAGCGCAGCGAACCACCCGCTTTTTCCACCTCGTCCAACGGCACGCTGGCCACATGCCAGCCACGCTTTGCGAACAGGCTGCGGGTCGCCGCCTGCAGGCCATCAGCGGCACGCTCGCTCATCCACACGCGATCCTGATCGAGGGCGATGCAGTTGCCCGCAAAACCACGCAACTCGTTGCTATCAAGGACGATTGCGTCCGTACCGTAGAGTTCAATCAACGCCGCAGCCACGCTTTCATCTTTGAATGCGGAAGGACCGATCACCAGGCTGCGACCACCCAGCGTGCCCATCACCACATTGGTGTGGTATTCGCCCTCGGCGAGCTCAAACAGAAGAATCGCGCGCAAGCCGAACGCCGCATGCATGGCACGCACACCTTCCAGATCACAGCGTGGACTCAAGCCAGCAAATCCGATCCGCCGCGCTCGATCAATCACCAAAGTGCCAGTCAGCTCGCTCAATCCAGGCAGACCACGCAGGTCGATTTTCTGATAGCCCAACACCTCGACGAAGAAGCGTTGGATATCGGCACGTTCGGCCTCTCGTTGTCGCAGGGGATGGCGCATCCTGCCGATGATGAAGCGACCGCCTACTTCGCCGGGCAGCCGCGCGGTGGCAAATACGTTGTTTGGAAACACCGCGTCCGGGGTCGCTGGATCGCCCGGAAATCCGATGGTTGGCACGCGCTTTGCCAGCTCCTTCTGCAGACGCGCATGTTGCGCCAAAGCGCGATCCACATCGACTACGCGCGCCACATCCATGTACTGATTGTCAGTGGCCGACTCTGCCGCGATCCGCAAGCCATCGGGGGCCACCAGAAAAGCGGCGCGCGCGCAGCCCGGCTGCTCCGCGCTGAGCGTACGCGCCAAGGCCAGAAACGCCTGCGGGTCACGATAGATCATCGAGTTTGCTCCCCCGTACTCATAGTGGTTCGCGCCAATGCCTGCTCGACCAAGCTCCAGTCGGCGCGCGCGCGATGCGCACCTTCGCTCAACACTTGGCGAAATCCACGTCCGCCGGGCTGGCCATGAAAGAGGCCCAGCACATGCCGAATCATATGCTTGAGCGCCACGCCGGCGGCAAGTTGCTGTTCGACATAGGGCCGCAGTTGTCGCAAAAGTTCGGCCCGATCCGGCAACGGCGATGCAGCGGCGAACAGCGCGTGGTCCATGCGATGCAGGAGGTAGGGCGTGTGGTACGCCGCACGCCCGATCATCACTCCATCAACATGCTCAAGATGGCCGCTGATGGCGTCAGTAGTTTCGATGCCGCCGTTGATAACGATGCAGAGGTCGGGGCGCTCCTGCTTGAGTCGATAGACCTGCTCATATCGCAGCGGCGGCACTTCGCGATTTTCCTTCGGGCTGAGCCCCTGCAGCCACGCCTTGCGCGCGTGCACGGCAAACAGCTTGACCCCGCTGGCAGCGACAATGTCGATAAACCTCAACAGATCAACATAGTCCTCTTGTTCATCGACGCCCAGCCGACACTTCACAGTCACTGCTATCGCCACCGCTTTTCGCATCGCCGCCGTGCACTCAGCAACCAAGGCCGGCTCGCGCATCAAGCACGCCCCAAAACGCCCCGCCTGCACGCGATCCGATGGGCAACCCACATTGAGATTGACCTCGTCATAGCCCAGTGACTCTGCAATCCGCGCCGCCTCCGCCAACGCCGCCGGATCGCTGCCACC
>JBBQQV010000150.1:0-7341 GCA_038215505.1 Lysobacterales bacterium | reverse complement strand
GCAAAGGTCGGACCGGCTTCGCGATCTAGGCGGGAGGTGCCGCCGTGTGTCTCCGCGCAGGCTTTCTCGCAGTTGTCGCAGCGCACACACAACGATTCATCGATAAGCAACACGTCAGTGGCTTCACCAACGCCCTGCTGCATCAGAAAGCTGATGACGTCGCCACCACTGCCTGCCGACTGCATGGCCAGATTGGCGGCCGTGCGAAGACGATATTCCCCTTGCAAGCGCAATCGCAACGAAGGGTCACGCGCCAGCAGTTTCTTGAAGCTTTCTGCGCTCAAACGGATTGTTTCAGTAGTGACCGCCGCGCGCGCAGTGGCCGAGCGCTTGGAGTCACCCAACAACGCCATCTCGCCGACATAGTTGCCGGCTGGGACGTATGAAAGGACGATCTCTTTACCGCCTATCGTGCGGGAAATGGTCAATGAGCCGATCCGCACCAGATGCAGTGAATCGCCCTCATCGCCCTCGCTGAACAACACTTCGTCGGCTTGGAACCGTTTGATCTCGGCATCAGCAACGATGTCGGCCAAATCGGCTGCGCGTGTCGATGGCGCAAAGCGCTGCTGGATGGCCCGCGTGATAAAGACGAGGTCAATGTCGCGCTTCACTGCGCCCACCGAGTTGATGAGCTTGTTCATCGATCTGCGCGGTGTTTCAACCAGCACCACGTTTTGGCCGGCAAACACAGTGGCCGAACGCCGTCGGCCAGAGATCAAACTCATCTCACCGAAAAATTCGCCTTTGCCAAGGCTGATCCGCTGCTTGGTCTCTGGATTGATCTCGACCTCGACGGTGCCTTCAACGATGCAATAAAAGCTGTTGGTGTAGTCGTTGCGCTCGAACACCGGTTGACCGGGCTTCGGTGTGCGAATGTCAGAGTCAAGCATGAACTCACGCAGCTGCAGCGGCGTGATGTGCGACAGCAGGCGAACATTGTCCTGGATCCGCTTGAGCGCCGCTTCTACGTTGGTAAATCCGGGCATGCCATCGCATTTGGCGCGCAGCAGCGGCTCATCGGCAGGCTCGACCTTGTCGCCCATGATGTATTCGACAACTTCATAGCCCTGGTTCATCGCTTGCTTGATGAGCGGGTAACCGCCGAGCGCGCCGACGATGTAAAGGCCGGGCACGTTTGATTCGTATTGAGAGCTGATCGCCGGCACCGACGCGGGATCTTTGTTCGGAAACTTGACTCCGCAACTCTCGACAAAGCCGCGCGGCGCAGTGGCGCCGAGTCGGCCGATGATGCGATCAACCATGATCTGGGCGCGTCCCTTCGAGGTGGACAGAGTCAACCTGCCGGGCTTGCGACCCACACTCAACGCTTCGACTTTGTCTGGCCCCGCGCCATAAAAACACTGGATAGTGCCGTCCTCGATGGCTTTCAGAATGCCGTCAAGATTGCCTTGCTTGGCGCGCGCGAACTCATCGCGTCGATTGACGATGATGACTTCGTTTTGTTTGGACAAGGCGATCGCGTTCTCAATGGCCGCATCGCCAGCGCCAATAACGACAATGGTCTCGCCGGAATATTCCTCAGGATCGTCGAGTTGGTACTGCACAAAAGGCAGGTCTTCGCCCGGGACGCCGAGTTTGCGGATATTGCCTTGCAGGCCAATGCCCATGACGACCGCGTCCGCTTCCACCGAGCCGCCGCTGAAGTTGATGACGAAGTGCCCTTCTGGCTGCTTCTTGATCGCTGTCACTTCGGCGCCGTGACGCACGTTGATCTTGAGGCGGGCAGCACCGTCGTCCCACGCGCCGAGAATTTCTTCGCGACTACCTGCCTTGAAGGGCACCGGCGAGCGCAACGGCAAAATGCCGGGCTCGTCCATGACGTGCTTGCCCTTCTGGTATCGATAGATCGTGTTGGACAGGTTTTGCTCAGCCTCGAGCAATACATGAGGAATACCACGCTCTGCGGCGCGTGCCGCCGCCGAAAGCCCCCCCGGACCCGATCCAACCACAGCGATGCGGTAGCGCTCCGCCATCTCGCGCACTCCCCATAGAAACCCCGGTGCCGATGATAGCAGCGGCGTCACCGGTTCCATAACCCCATTTCGGTGACTGTGTTGTGACCGCAATCGCCAACCTCACTATCAGCCAGCTAAGCTAACGACCTCGCGTCAGGGCGTGCACGTTGGACGTGGCGCAAGACAATGGTTGGCAACCGCCCAGCGATCCGCTGGCGAGCCCTAACGAGGACCTACCGCACGCAAATGAACAACCAAGAAATTCCGCTGGAGTGTTTGCAATGAGTCAGGAATATCGCCGACTGGGAGAAGGGCTGTCGGCACGCCGGGTTCCCGACAGCCGCTCGTTTGCCACCGACCCCAAGCGCGTCAAGGCATGGGTATCGGCGTTGCCGCGCGCCAACCAAGCAGTAGCACATCATCAGCTGATCAAAGCGCTGCAGGACATGCGCGAGCTTAATCTGGATGTCGGTCAGCGCTTGGCGGCACTTGAAGTGATCCGGCCGGCCGTTCTCGAAGCCATCGAGCTACTCGACAGCCAAGCCCAGGGCGGCACCTTGCCGCTGCCACCAGCAAAAGCGCGCGCCGTGGCCGAGCTGCGTGCGTTTGAAGAAGAGATGGCGTTTGGCTATCGCTTGGCGGTGGTTGAGTTGTGTGGCCCCGCTGGTGCTATCCCTTTCCTGCGTGGAGCCGCTGTCGCACAGGCCCTGGAGCGCGCCTTGTTCCATCAGTCGCGATTATTGATGCGGGCATACTTTCTCTACAGCGCACCCGCCGACGCATCATGGAGCACATTGCACGCTCTATATGACTTTGCGCGTAGCCAAAAACTCGAAGACAAAGCGGTTGAGGAATCCGTCGAGCACCAGACGCTTACGGCCTCGCAGCTGTATGGACAAGCTGTGTTAATCGCCTTGTCCAACCCCTACCGGTTCAGCCAACGCGACCAAGCTGAGCTGTGGCCGGTCGCGCGCGATCTGGCGACCTACCTCACCCTGCATGCGCAACAGAAGGGCGCCGACCATTTTGCCGTGCCCATCGATGGTGACAGCGGGCCGGGCTACATTCCTGAAGAGCGGGCGCGCGCTGAGGGTCGCCTGCTGTGGCTGGATTTGGACGGTGCTCGGCAACTGCTGGAAGGGCCGCTTGGAGCGTCCAAGCTCGGACCTTTGTCCATCCGCATGCGCAATGGCCGTTCAATCGAAAGCACGGTGGATTTGTTGCGACGCTTGCGGCAAGGCTGGGGCACCGCCACCGCGCGCACCACCACCCGAATGGAAGCAGGACACAGCCTGGAATCCGTAATCGGGTTGGCCGGCCTGCATTATTGCCTGGCCGGGGGCATGGACTTCGACACCTTCATGTTGCAAACGGGTATGGCCACGCAAGTGGGTGAGCGTGATCGCGCGGCATGGTCGCAGGGCTCAGGCGAGTCGGTTCGCAGCAACGTCGTCCGCGTCGAAGTGCTGGATCAGAGTTTAGGCGGCTACCGGGTGCGTTGGCCGAAAGAGGAGAACGTGCGGGCTCGCGTGGGCGAAGTACTGGGCTTGGCGGTGGATGGCGATGGCGAAAGTCGACGCTGGATGATTGGCGCTATTCGCTGGCTTCGCTACAGCAAAGATGGCGGTGTCGATGCGGGTGTCGCACTGCTGGCTCGCCGCGCTCGCGCGGTCGGCGTCCGCAGCATCGACGGCACCGGGCTGCAACGGCCGGCGATCCGGGCAGTGGAATATGAACCCGTGCGTGGAGGCCAATCCACACTCACCAACCTGATCACGCCTGCCACTTTTGACACCCTGTCGCGGCGGATCGAAATCATCCGCAGTGAATCGCCCGATGAATTTGACCTGGTCGACAAGAACAGCGAGAAGTGCAGCCAACTCACGGTCCTCGACAACGCCGGCGACTTCTTGTTGCTGCAAGCCACCCGCGAGTCCGCATGAGCAGTCCCACGAATGGCGCCTCAACGCAGCCGCGTCGACGCAGCCGCGCCGTCAAGGTGGGTGGCGTGGTGATCGGTGGCGATGCACCCATTGTGGTGCAGTCGATGACCAATACCGACACCGCCGACGTGGCCGGCACCGCGCGACAGATCGTCGAATTGGCTCGCGCGGGCTCGGAATTGGTGAGGATTACGGTCAACACGGCGGAAGCCGCTGCGGCTGTCCCGCATATTCGCGATCGGATCGCGGCAATGGGCGCAGCGGTGCCGTTGATCGGCGACTTTCATTACAACGGCCATCAGCTGCTGGCGGCCGAGCCTGCCTGCGCGGAAGCACTGGCCAAGTATCGGATCAATCCCGGTAACGTGGGTTTCGGGCGCAAGCGCGACAGCCAGTTTTCCACGTTGATCGAGTTTGCGCTTCGCTACTCGAAGCCGGTTCGCATCGGCGTCAACTGGGGCTCACTCGACCAGTCTCTGGCGCAGACCTTGATGGACGAAAATGCGCGCCGCGCGCAACCGGCAGATGCTGCTGCAGTGATGCGAGAAGCCTTGGTGCGCTCGGCAATTGACTCAGCAAACAGAGCCGTCGAACTGGGCCTATCTGCTGACCGCATCGTGCTGTCGGCAAAGGTCAGCGGCGTGCAGGAACTCATTGCCGTATATCGCGACCTTGCCAAACAAGGCGACTACGCACTGCACTTGGGCCTGACCGAGGCCGGCATGGGCAGCAAAGGCATGGTCGCCTCCAGCGCCGCCTTGGCCGTGCTGTTGCAGGAAGGCATTGGCGACACCATTCGCATCTCGCTCACTCCCGAGCCCGGCGGCTCCCGCAGCCAGGAAGTAATCGTCGCCCAGGAATTGCTACAAACCATGGGGCTGCGTGCGTTCACCCCGCTGGTGACCGCTTGTCCGGGTTGCGGCCGAACCACCAGCGTGTTCTTTCAGGAGCTGGCCAAACGCGTGCAGGACCACGTGCGGGCGCAGATGCCAATGTGGCGGATCAGCCATCCCGGTGCTGAGAACCTCACCTTGGCCGTGATGGGTTGCGTGGTGAATGGTCCCGGCGAAAGCAAGTTTGCAGACATCGGCATTTCACTGCCGGGGACCGGTGAAGCGCCGATTGCACCGGTGTTCGTCGATGGCAAAAAAGACGTCACTTTGCGCGGAGAGCACATCGCGGATGAGTTTGTGGGATTGATTGATGCGTATGTGGAGCGACGCTATCGACGCGCCCTCTGAGCAGGCCTTGGCTTGGCTGGGCTCCCGCTCCGCGTGAATTTATGTAGAGCGGAACTTGCTCCGCTCCACTGACCGAGGTTGGGGCCAGGCGAAAAAAACTTCGCCTCGAAATTCTAAGGCGCGCAGCAAACCCGGTTGCGCCCCGTTTCTTTTGCCGCATAAAGCGCACGATCCGCTGCCCGCATCAGCTCGGTGGGTTCGCGCCGCGACTTACTCAAGGCGGCCAAACCCACGCTTACAGTCATCGTCTGCGGTTCCGCTCCGGGCGCGAACACCGAGGCCTCAACTGCTTCGCGCACACGCTCGGCAAATTGTTTGGCTTGCTCAATATCGGTATCCGCCATCAGCACGGCAAACTCTTCACCGCCGATGCGCGCCAGCACGTCGCCTGCACGCACATGGCTGCGCAGGATTTCAGCGAGTTTCTTGAGTACCCCGTCACCTTCAAGGTGCCCAAAACGATCATTGATGCGCTTGAAATGATCCACATCGATGATGGCGAGCACGGTGTTTGGTTCGCGGCGCAGGCTGCGTGCGGCTTCTGACGCGAGCAGGTCGCTGAACTGCCGACGGTTGAACAGGCCAGTCAGTGCATCGTGGGTGGCGAGCTGGTAGATCTCTTCGTGATAGCCCGCTTCGACGCTGCTGTGGCTGATGAATTTCAGAATAACGTCGCCGAGAACAATGTGGTCGCCATCGGCAAGTTCGGCCACTTCAATGGGCAGTTCGTTGAGCCGGGTTCGATTGGTGGAACCGAGGTCACGCACAAAGTAATTGTCGCCCGAACGCCAAAACTCGCAGTGCCGGCGGGAGATGCTTGCATGCGGAACGTGCAAGTCGGTTTGCGGCGACCGGCCCACGCTGATGCGGGCATCACCGATGTCGACCCGACTACCAATTCCCGGGCCATGGATGACCACCACACAGGCGGTGCGCGGTGCGCCCAACGATGGACCTCGACTCAACGCTGTGCGCTGGGTGGTTTCGTCTGGGTAGTCGGTCGCCATAGCGCGCGAGTGTAATCCATCCCCCGTGTTGGCAAGATAGCTGTGGGCCAGAACGAGGCCTGTGTCGCAGTTCCGCCAAGGACATCGCCATGGTTAACCCATCTACTCATCCCGACGACGAGCCCACCCAAGCAATCGTGCTGCGTGCTTCGTCGTCCGATCAGGCCGAATGTGTCGGTGGTGATCTGGCGGCCGGCGCAATGGTAGACAGCTATCGGATTTTGGAAGTGTTGGGCCGCGGAGGCATGGGTACGGTCTACCGCGCCGAACAGTTGCAGCCGGTGCACCGCACGGTTGCGCTCAAACTCATGGTCCGGCAACGTCTGGATGCGCGTCACTTGGCGCACTTCGAAGTAGAGCGACAAGTTTTGGCGCGCATGCAGCATCCTTGTATCGCGCAGATATTCGATGCAGGCACCACCGCCGACGGATCACCTTTCTTCGCAATGGAGCTGATCGAAGGGCAACCTATCAGTGCTTATTGTGAGCAACGTCGGCTGCCGCTCGCGGCCCGCATTGCCCTGCTCATTCAAGTGTGCGAAGGGGTGCAGCACGCGCATCACAAAGGCGTGATCCATCGCGATCTGAAGCCAGGCAATATCTTGGTTACCGAGGTCGATGGCCGTCCGCTCCCAAAGATCATCGACTTTGGTATCGCCACGGCGGCGCAGCGAGGGCGTTCGGCCGAATACGAGTTGATCGCCGGCACCCCGAACTACATGAGCCCCGAACAATCGCGCGGCGCGCCTGATATCGACGCCCGCAGCGACGTCTATGCGCTGGGCGTGCTGATGTGCGAGTTGCTGTCAGGAAGGCGACCACCAGCGTCGACTGCGACCGGAGAAGCTGCCGGTGGCGGCGCCACCGCGCTACGTGCGCCCTCGGCGATATTCCGTGATGAAACGCCCGATCAGGCCGCGATACTTGCAGCGCATCGCGGCGTGTCTGTCGAAGGCCTGCACGGTGCCCTCAAGCGCGAGCTGGATTGGGTAGTGCTGCGGGCGCTGAAGCGCGACCGTGAGCAAAGGTTTCCCACGCCGCTGGCGTTGGCTGATGAACTGCGACGTTGGCTGGATGGCCGCGCCCTGCAATCGGTGCCACCGACGCGTCGCTATGTGTGGGGCAAGTTCGCCCAGCGACATCGGCTGGCACTGCTGGCTGGCGGCGCGGT
>JBBQQV010000149.1:0-7371 GCA_038215505.1 Lysobacterales bacterium | reverse complement strand
TTGCGTCTGAGTTACATACCTTGAGCCTTTCTCGACATCCCCGATTTTCAGGCAGTTGAGCCTCGCGGGATTCGCATTTAGGTAGCCGTCGATGGGGCGAGGCGATCCACCACGCACCACTTCAGATCGCTGCCTCAATGTGCTTTCTTCCCAAGCTGGGCCGTCTCGAAACTCCGGAAACCGCAGCCTCGGCACGAGAGCAGGCGTTGCGTCGAGTGCTGGGAGCGCCGACGTCCTCGTCGGCTGCTTGCCGAGGGCCGGCGAGGACGCCGGCGCTCCCAGGGCCGCCGGCGCTCCCAATGACGTCGGCGCTCCCGGCCTGTCGTAGTCCACATGGAAGCGCAGGACGTTTCTGTCCTCGATGGCGTGGGTAATGGTGTAGGCGTTTAGCTCGCGCTGAAACAGATCCACGGTGGTGCGCATCGACGCTCGGTCGCCGGCAATCTGCGTCTTTGAGGCGTTGTCTTCAAAGATCGGCGTGCCGGTGAATCCGAACAGCTGCGAGCGAGGAAAGAACTCCTTGATGGCCTGATGGTTGTCGCCAAACTGCGAGCGGTGGCATTCGTCGAAGATAAAGACGAGGCGCTTAGACGCCAGCGGCGCGAGGCGCTCACGGTAGCTCTTGCGCATTCCGCGATTGCCGACGTGGACGTCGGCGTTCCCAGAGAGGGCGAGGCCGAGCTTTTAGATAGTGGTGACGATCACCTTGTCGGACTTGTCGTCCGAAAGCAGGCGACGCACCAGCGTTTCGGTGTTGGTGTTTTCTTCGACGCAGCCTTGCTGGAAACGGTTGAATTCTTCGCGCGTCTGTCGATCAGGATCTTTGCGGTCGACGACGAACAGGCACTTGTCGATTTGCTCGTTTTCCTTGCGCAGCGTGGACGCCTTGAACGAGGTCAGCGTCTTGCCGCTGCCGGTGGTGTGCCAGATGTAGCCGTTGCCGCAGTTCTTCTCGATACAGTTGACGATGGCCTGCACGGCATAGATTTGGTACGGCCGCATGATGAGCAGCTTCTGCTCGCTCTGGATCAGCACCGTGTAGCGGCTAATCATTCGACCTAGCTCGCACTTTTGCAGGAAGCGGTCGGCGAAATCGTCCAGATGGGTGATCGGCTTGTTGTCGCGATCGGCGAAGCGGTAGACCGGCAGGAAGCGCTCCTCGGCATTGAACGCAAAGTGGCGAGCGTTGTTGTTGGCGAAGTAGACCGTCGAAGAACTCTTTGGTCACTGAAGTCCGGCCTTCCGATGTGCTGCGAGGACGGGGTCAGGTCCACTTTTCCGGTTCAAAGTCTCGCGAAGCAGCTGACGCAAATTCAAGACGAAGCTCACTTCCGTAGCTTGAGCGTTGTCGCTTTAATCGGATCGTCTCGTTGCTGTCACGCACGCAAAATGGAACGCGAAAAATGGGACGGATGAAGTTATTGATTGCCTCCGTCCCGTTTGCTGGTCCCGTTTGCTGCGGGCGTCGGATTGCTGGTTGGCCGTGGTTGGTGCGTCAAGACGCACCCTACGAGATCGCTTCATTGGATCGTTCGGGTTGGCTGCCCTGCCCGATCAGCTTCGTAGGGTGCGTCTTGCGAGGAAAAATGGTGCGTCTTGCAGCGCGCCAATGGGGGGCTCGCACGCACCAATGCTGCGCATGTGCAGGCAGCGGATCGTTGCTTGGCCGCAGTTAGTGGGTCAAGAAGCAGCCGACGGAGTGAATGCTGCGGATTAATGCTGCGGATTGATGCTGCGGATTGATGCTGCGGATTAATGCTGCGGATTGATCCGGCGCGAGCGTTAGACTCTTGCCGTGACCGTCCTCCGCGCAACGGCGTGTTGTGTGCTCTGCGTCGCCGGCTTCCCGGCGCTTGCTGGCGCGCCTGAGCCGTTGGTGTTTGCTAACGGCTTCGAGGCGGTTGCGGTTTCGCTTTGCAGCGTGGTCGCGCCTGGCAACACGACGGTCGCCACACCGCAGCTTGCGGCAACGTTGCACGATTCCTTCCATGAGTCCTGGCTAGGCTCGCCTGCGGTGGTCGATCTGCAGGGCGATGGCACGCCGGAAATTCTGGCCGCGCGCAGCGGCCTGGTGTTGGGCTGGCATATGGACGGCCAAATCGTCTTTCGCGCCACGGTAACGGGGCGCATCTGGTCGTCGCCGATTGTTGCTGACTTGGTGAGCTCGCAACCCGGACTCGAAGTCGCGGTTGCTGCCCGCGGCCAGATTTATGCTTGGAACGCCGCTGGCACTCCCCTGCCCGGCTTCCCACACGTCTGGCGCGACGAGCTGCGCTCGATCGCTGCCGGTGATATCGACGCGGATGGCGATCTCGAACTGGTGGTCACCACCACCCAGCGCCTCGAAGCCAATGGCCAGCGCGACCTGCTGTACGCGATTCATCATAACGGCGTGCCGGTGGTCGGCTTTCCACCGAACACCAGCGGCGCGGCAGGCTGCACCACTACCTGTTTTGTCACCGGCGGCTTCGACCAGAACGTGGCCTTGGGCAATGTCGATGCGGATGCCGCGCTGGAAGTGTTTGCTGGCCACGACAACGCCTATCTGAGTCTGCACGACGGCAGCGGCCGCGCGTTCGACGCGGCATCGATCTTCAACAATCGCGACAAGATCTCGGGCGTGCGCTCGATGCTCGACTATGCCTTGGCGCAGCAGGGATTCGCCAACAACGAGCAGGTCGACAACCAGGGCCACTTCACCAACTCCGCGCCGACCTTTGCCGATGTCGACGGTGACGGCACGCGTGAACTGGTGATCTTGGGCTCGGTGCAGAACGCCGCACAGACCGACCGTCAACGCGGCGTTGCCCTGTGGGTGATGCGCCCGAATGGTACGCGGCCAGCGGCTTGGGTCGCCCCGTATCACGCGCCGGTTTATCTGGCGGGCTTGCAGGACTTCGCGGGCACCAACATGGTCGCCGCAACCAATCAGCCGGCGGTCGCCGATATCGATCCGACGCGACCAGGACCGGAGTTCGTGTTCGCCGCCTTTGACGGGCGCATCCATGCGGTCGACTCCAGCCGCCAAGCGATGTGGCAGCACACCTACAGCACCGACGCACGCGTCCTGACCACCGGCGTGGCCATCGGCGATCTGTCTGGCGATGGCCGCCCGGAGATCGTGTTCGCGAGCTATTCCCCGGATGCCGGCAAGAGCAACCTCTTCGTGATCGATGCACAGGGCAATCGGCTACACACCCTGCCCCTCCCGGACCGCGGCGTGATGTCTGTTCCCACGTTGGCAGACGCCGACGCCAACGGAACCCTCGACATCGTGCTCAATCTCAAGGACGGCGTCAGCGGCGTGCGGCAAGTGCTGGTCTACGCGGTACCTGGCGCGCAGAGCAATTGCCTGCCTTGGCCGACCGGCCGCGCCAATCTGTTGCGAACCGGCAATCCGCCTTAGGCCACGCGAAGCAAGGTGGACAAGAACGGGGTCAGCTCCGAACGGCACTTGCTTAAGGCTCGGCATGCCGGCAAAAGCCGGGACCCAGTGCTTTTGAAGCTTTGCTACTGGCCGGAAGTGCTGGATTCCGGCCTTCGCCAGAATGACGATTGTTCGGCGCTTGCGCTTAAGTAAGTGCCATTCGGGTCAGGTCCACTTCCGGAGCAAAGTCTGGCGAAGCAGCTGACGCGGCCTTGAGACCTTCCTGACCCTAGGAATCTTCCCTGATACGGTGTCCACAGATGACATGGATAGGATTCTCGGCATTGCGCCGACAGAAGTTCGCCCAGTCGATCCGAAATCAGGGTATCGCCATGAGCGCGTGGATAACTGGCGGTGCTTGTGTTCCAAAGTCGCCGCCGTGGGAACGCGCGTTTCTGCGGGTCGGCTGTGACCTGGCCAATCGCGTCGCTGTTCGCGCTTGCTACCGTCGAGGCGAGCGGTAGCGACCGTTTGAGACGCCCAGCACACGTGCGAATCGGTCCTCGGCCATGCTGCGTAGCCTGCGCTTGGCCGCCCGTGGGTGTAGGCATCAGGACGGAAAATGCGTTGGATTTCCTATCCTTTTGTGAGGAGGAGCTGTCCCGTCCTTGCGCGCTGTGTATCGTCGCCACGCTCCTGCGCATGCCCCGGCGCGCCACTGAAGTGTGTTGCGATCAGGCTCGTACGTCGCGCGCCGGCCATCACAGCGCGCCACTGCCCTCAAAGCCATCGGTAAACAGCGGGGGGTGCGCCTCGCCTACACCACGTGCTGGTGCGGGTCGGGGGCATTGCGGTAACGCAGCACGATGCGCGCATCGCTGGGCGAGTCGTCGATCAACACCAGTCGAATCTGCTCGACGGCCTGCATCGGAGACAACCCGAATGGCAGGCCCAGGTCAAACACTTCAGCGCTGCTGTCAACACAACAGCGCAGCGGGTAGCGGTAGGCCGGACGCTGCAGGCCACCGGCAAACTCGGCGCGAACATAGGCAAGCACGGGGCGTGCGTCACGGGTGGCGGTCAGCGCATGCGCCGACTGCTCCACGTTGGCGTCGGTCTGCAGGCGCAGATCGAACGCCGCTGCCGAATCCGCGGAAGCACGCTGCCAAACGCGGATGCGTCGAGCCACCGGCCTTCGACGATCACAGCATTCACGCGCGCGCAGCGACCTGCGCAGATGCGCTGCGCGAGCGATCCCAACGTTCATCAAGGTGCCGCGACTACCGATGGAAATGCAGCTGTCCCGGCTATGCCCCCACCCAACACAATGGGATGATCGCGGCCATGTCTGCCCCCAAGCCGCCGCTTGATTCAGTGCTGGAGCGCCTGCTTGGCGAGTTCCGTGCGCGGCTGCGGGCGACGATCGCGCGGCGCTGTCCGCCACGGCTCGGGCTGGATGCCGACGACGTTGAGCAGGAAGTGCGGATCCGACTGTGGAAAGTCCTGGCGAGTGAGAAAGTCATCGTTCACCCTGCGTCCTACCTGCATCAGGTGACGCTATCGGTGATCGTTGACCTGCTGCGCCGACGTCGCGCGCGACCCGATAGCGACCCGGCCGAGGAGTACGAAGCAATTGCGCACCGAACCACCAGCAGCGGCAGCGATACCCCGCAGCGCGTCGCTGAAAACGCGGCGGCGGCCGGTGCCGTGATGGGCGTCATAGCGACGCTGCCTGAGCGCCGGCGGCGGCCGGTGCAACTGCATCTGCAGGGCTTTAGCACGATGCAGATTGGCGTGCTGCTCGGCATCAGCGAGGCAGCGGCGCGCAACCTGGTCTATCGCGGATTGGACGAACTGCGCGTGCAGTTGCGCGCGCAAGGATGGAGCGATGATTGAGGCAAGGACAATGAGATTGACTTGGCAGCAGGCACCATCGGAACTCGCGCGATGATCGAATCCAACGAATCCAGCGAATCCGGCGAATTGGCCAAGGCCTATCGACTGGCGACGGATGCCTGTCCGTTGCAAAGCGACGGTTGTCCAGATGCCGCCGAGCTCGCCGCTGCGGCGCGCGGTGAACTGCCGAGCGAACGCCGCGAGGTCCTGTTGGCCATCCTCGCGACTTGCGCCCGTTGTGCTGCAGCAACGCAGATGGCGGGCGATTTTTCCAATGGGTCTATCGATGCAATCACGGCTCGCCACTCGCCATCGCCGCGCTGGCGCACGCCGCGCTGGTTGCCGCTGGCGGCGGCCGCTGCGGTTGTAATTGCCATCCTCCCCGGCCTTGGGCTTTTCGATGGCCAGCGCGTCACTCGCGGCGGCGATCCCAGCGTACAGCCCGTCAGCGGCGCGATGTTGAGCACGGCTCCGAGCGAATTGCGCTGGCAAACTCCAGCAGGGGTTACCTGTCGCGTGGTGTTGCGCGACGCCAGTGCCAACCTCCTGCTGCGTTCTGGCAGCGTGCAGGCGGGACAATTGTCCCTCGACAACGCTGTGCAACAACGCTTGCAGGCCGGCGAGTTTCTGTGGACTGCGGAATGCGGTGATCGCGTGCTCGGCCCTTACGCGTTCTCGGTGCGGCCATGATCTGGCGAGCGGGGATTTTCGAGACCTCCTTGGCGATGCTGCTAGGTGCGGCCGGCAGCCATGTGATGGCTGCCGAGTGCGTTGAGGGCGAGGCCTTGCGGGTCACTGCGGTGGCACCGTTGATCGCCGGCCAAGCCGATGGACTGCGCCCAGATGATGTCTTGCGTGCCTGGCAATCTGCGTCAGGCCAGTGGCACTCGCTATGCAGCCGGCTGGATCTGGCACAAGCCGAACTCAGCGACGGCCAGAACGCGCCCTTGTTGCTGCGCGTGCAGCGGGCGGGCGGCGAGCAGACGGCTCGGCTGTTTGGCGGGCGCACTGACCTCTTTTTGGCGCAAGCAGGTGAGTCGAACGCGGCGCGAGTCAGTCATCAGTTGCTTGCGCTGCAAGCGCTGGCAAACCGCGCCGATTTTGCGGCTGCCCGCCGTTTGCTCAGCACCACGCAGAGCTTGGCGAGCGCATTGCCGTCCGCGCAACAAGCGCTGTTGGTGGAGCAGGCACTCGCCGCGCTCGAGGCCGATCCTGAGCGTGAATCCAGTTGGTTGCTCGCTAAACAGCTGGTTGATCTGCGTGAGTCCGATGGCGGTCCGCCGCTGGCGCGCGCGCTGGCGATTCGCGGCCGTGCCAGCCTGCTGCGGCGTGACCTGGCCTCCGCGCTGGCCGACGCCGAGCGTGCTTGCCAAGTTTTGAGCAAGCAGCGCAGTCTGATCGCCGCGCAACTCGATCTGTTAATCGGCGCGCTCGACTATCTGACTTCAAAGCACGATGCCGCCGAGCAACGCTATCGCGCGGCGATCACGGACATCGAGCAGATCGCACCAGATAGTCCGCTGCTGGCCGGCGCATTGAGCAATCTGGCCGCCCTGCACGTCGCGCGCGGCAATCCCGACGCTGCGCTGACCACGTACGCGCAAGCACTCGCGCTGCTAGCGCAGGCGGCACCCCGCAGCTACCTCGATGCCCGCGTGCACTACAACCGGGCGTTGGCGCTCACCGAGTTGCGCCGATTGGCCGATGCCGAACGCGACATCGAGGCCGCCATCGACCGCTTCGCCGATGTCCAGCCCAACGGCCCCGAGCATTTGCAGGCGCAGGCGCAGTTGGCCGACATTTACACCGCGCGCGGGCAGATGGCGCTGGCCGAAACCAGCCTGCGCGCCCTGCTGCCGCGGCTCCAAGCCAGCGCGCCGGCGGCCTACAACACGCTGGCAGTTGAATATCAACTGGCCAATACCTTGCAACGCATGGAGCGACGCGAGGAGGCGCAGGCCGGCTTTCGCGTCTTGCTGGAAAAACTCGAAAGCGAGCGCCCAGATTCCCTGCGCGCCGACACGCTCAACGCGTTTGGTCAGGCGCTGATCGTTGACCAGCAGTTGAATGCCGGCATCAACGCGCTGAATGAAGCACTGCAAGCCTAT
>JBBQQV010000148.1:0-7387 GCA_038215505.1 Lysobacterales bacterium | reverse complement strand
AGCGAGTTTGCGCGCACCATCAACTCCAACGGCAACGGCAGCGACCATGCTTGGGGCAGCCTGCAGTTTGTGGTCGGTGGTGCAGTCAACGGCGGCAACGTATATGGCCGCTATCCGACCATCGTGCTTAATAATTCATTGACCGGCAGCGTCAGCGATGGTGCCAACCAAGGCGAGTGCTTTCAGCGCGGTCAATTTATACCGACCACCGCCGTCGATCAGTTGGGCGCCACGCTGGCACGCTGGATGGGCGTTTCCGACGTCGACATTCCGACAATCTTCCCCAACATTGACAATTTCGTAACCGGCCCGTTTGCCAACCCGGTGTCGTCGCCATCGTTCGCCAACTTCAGCCGTATTGTGCCGGGCTTGATGAATGGAGTGGCGTAGCGCATTTGCCATGTTTGCGCTGGCCAGCTCCAGCCTGGCCGCCGCGCAGTCGTTTCCGCCGGGTGTTGGCTGTGACCATCTGAGTGGCATGCCGATTACGTTTGACGTCAATTGGCAGGCCCAGATCAAGCCGATCATCAACGAGATGTTCGTCACCGGCCGTTGCACCAGTTGTCACAATCCCGGCCAATTCGACGGCAATCTGGACCTCACCGATCTTGGCATCGATGCCATCTACAAGTTGCTGCCGGCGGGTTACGTCATCCCGGGCCGGCCATTTGCAAGCTCGTTATTCGACAAGATCAACTGCAACCAACCCGGCTACGGTGGGCTGCGTATGCCGTTCCTGCAAAACCCGCTGAGCATCCTGCAGCAAGGCCTGATCTTCGACTGGATCGCGCAAGGGGCGCTGGGTGACCTGAAAGGCGAGCAGACGATTCCGCGGAATTTCGTGTACCGGGATGGCATGGAAGGGTTGCGCTGATCCTGGTTGGGCTACTGGGTGATCTTTCGGATCTGCAATTCGTCGAGCGTCGGCGTTTGGAAGTTGACCGAGCAAAGCCCGATGTGACCGCTGTCCGGTAGGCGCGAGTAGTCGCCGTGATCAGCAGCGGAGTTGCGGGCTAGACTCCGCCCCACGTCCGCTATCGCCGCGATTGCTCATGGCTCAAGCCCCTGCCTCTGCGGAACCCTTCGTCGCCTCGCCTGCGGGTGAGTTCATGGGCCATCCGCGACCGCTGTGGATGCTGGTGGGCGCTGAGTTCTGGGAGCGCTTTGGTTACTACGGCATGCGCGCGCTGCTGGCGGTATACGTCGCCAGCGCATTCTTTGGTCTGCTTCCAGAAGGCGAGGCGAAGGCGCAAGCCAGTCTGACCTATGGCGCGTAAACGGCACTGATCTATGCCACCGGCATCTTCGGTGGCTTCATCGCGGATCGTTATCTGGGTTATCGCGCCTCGATCATGCTGGGCGGCACGTTGATGGCCGGGGGTTTGTTTCTGCTGCTGATTCCCGACCTGCGCTGGTTCCTTCTGGGCCTCGCTTTCATCGTCGTTGGCAATGGCTTGTTCAAGCCGAATATCTCGGTGCTGGTGGGCAAGTTGTATGCGCCGACCGACGTGCGCCGCGATTCCGGATTCACGATTTTCTACATGGGCATCAACGCCGGTGGCGCGCTGGCACCGCTGATCTGCGGCACCCTGATCGGCGTTCACTTTGGCTACCAATGGGGATTTTTTGCTGCAGGCCTCGGCATGATCGCCGGACTGATGATGTTTCATTGGCTGCGCGGCTGATTGGGGCCAATCGGCGCGGCGCCGGTCCCGGCGGAGTCGGTGGGCCGTGTCTTCAAGACCCTGTTGGTTTGCCTCGCGGTGGTACCCGTGGTGTACCTGATGCTGAGCGAGGCGAAGATCGTCGGCTATCTGCTGCTCCTGATGTTCGCTGTGCTGACCGTGTACTTCATCGGCAGCGGGGTGAGGAGCGGGGATCGAGTGCAACTGCACCGCTACCTGGCGATGCTGTTGTTGTTTCTGGCCAAGATCCTGTTCTGGGGCATGTTCGAACAAGCGGGTTCATCGCTCAATTTCTTCGCCAAGGATTACGTCGACGCGCCGTTCGACTTCACCCTGTTCCAGTCGGCCAATCCGGTCTTTATTCTGCTGATGGCGCCGGTGTTCGCATGGCTGTGGCCACGCCTGGAAGCACGCGGAATGAATCCATCGATACCACGCAAGTTCGCCATCGCGCTGCTGCTGGTAGCGCTCGGCTTCACCACCTTGGTGTTCAGCATCGAACACTTGCTCGATGACGCGGGCAAATTGGCGTGGAGCCTGTTGGCATTGGTCTATCTGATCAACACCATGGGTGAGCTGTGCTTGTCGCCGATTGGCTTGTCAATGGTGAGCAAACTGGCCGCGCCCAAAGACAACGGCTTGGCGATGGGCGCGTGGTTCTTGTGCACAGCCATCGGCAATTTCGCGGCTGGCGCGATTGCGTCTGTGGCCTCCGGTGGCAGCTTGGGCATCGCCCAGTATTCAGCGACCTACACCCAAATCGCCATCGGCGGTGCGGTGATGGGCTTCGCCTTCCTGCTGTTTGCGCCGCTGATCAACAAGTTGATGCATGGCGTGCGGTAGCGGCATCGGGATACGCAGTTTAGTCCTTACATCGGATTTCCCCACCGCCGGTCATCCTCAAACAGGCTGGGATTGAGTCGAGAACGTCACCCCGACGAAAGTCGGGATCCAACGTATTGAACCGTGCGGCACACGGCGCTCACCTTTTCCCGATCGCAGAAGGCAGCAAAACCGCGTCTGGCTGAAGGTAGACGCTGCTATACAAAAAAATGTCGGGATTGCGCGGTGTTTGTCGTTACCTCAGACAAGCCACCTCCGGTAACCGCCATGAAGCGTCTTCGTAGACTGTTGCTCACCGCTCTTGCCCTTGGCTCCAGCGCGGCTGTTCTAGCGCAATCGGTGCCACCGCCCGCAGGTGGCACCTATGTCATGCAAAAGCACGCCATTGCCGGCGGGGGACAGCGCGCCAGCGGTGGCAGTTACGTGCTCACCGGGACAGTCGCACAAGCGACCGCCGGGCCAATTCCGGCTGAGGCAGCAGGCGGTACCTATCGCTTGGCGGGTGGATTCCACGCTGCCTCGACGCCGCGCGCCGGCGACATCTTTCGCAACGGGTTTGAGAACTAATCCATGGCCATCAGGAGCATCCACATGAACCGCAAATCCCTCGTTTTTGCCCTGCTGACTGGCTTGTCTGGGCAAGCGCTGGCGCTCAGTAATACCTTCAGCTACCAAGGCAGTTTGCAAGATGCGGGACTTCCTGCGACCGGCAGCTACGATCTCCAGTTCGCCCTGCAAACCCAGGCCGGGATGCCCGTTGGTACAGCACTTCTGCGCGACAACGTGGCGGTGAACCAAGGCGTGTTCACGGTTGAGCTGGACTTTGGATCAAGCATCACCAGCGCTGACTTTCAGCTGCAAATTGGCGTGCGGCCGGGTGCATCTGCTGGAGCTTTCACAACCTTGAGTCCGGCCACAAAAATCAATCCGACGCCGCAAGCGCAAGTGGCTGGCTTGGCGAGCGAAGCGATTGCGGTTTCGCCTAGCAGTATTACCTCGGCCAGTATCGCCAATGGCAGCGTCGCCTCAATCGATGTCAATACCGACCAGATTCAGCGACGAGTCGCCTCCACCTGCGCCAGCGGACAAGTGCTGCGAGGAATCAACGTCGATGGCACGGTGGTGTGCGGACTAGACGGTGGTGCGGCGCTAGGCTACTTCAGTTCTAACCAATCTTTTACCGCATCTGCAAGCAACCAGACCTTCACGATGAATGCCTCAGTGACGTTGCCGCAGGCGGGCTCGGTCATCGTCACCTACGGTGCGGCAATCACCACCAACACAAACAGTTGCACCGTTCGACTCGAAGCATTTAGCGTCAGCAGCAACAAACTCTTTCAATCCACCTCAGGTGCCGGCGGAACCAACGTCACCGTTTCCAATACCGTATCGACTTCTGAACGGTTCGAAGTCGCAGGCCCGGGAACGTTCGCGCTGAATCTGCTGCTGCTACCGACCGCCGGCGGCACCAACTGCACTGTCGCTCGACCCTGGATGTCGGTGCGAATCGAGTAAGTTCCAGCGCAAGTGACTGGCGCGGTGTTGCAAGAAAACGCATCCCCAGATGGAATGCAGTCTGGATGGCTTGCGCTGCGGATGGAGGCATTCCATTGCCGCGACGACGTGCCGAATCGCTTCCGGCGCCCGTTCAGGGATGGATGCATCCGCATGAACGGAAGAGGGCGTGCGGTTTGCCGCTGGAACAGGCCGTTACCCCGACACAGCAAACACCGCGCCATCTCCTATACTCTGGTGATGAATGCCCGCGCCGATCCGCAGCAGCTTTTTGCCAGCATTTATGACGAACTGAAGCGGCTCGCGCATGCGCAATTGGCTGCGCGCACGCCGCGCACCTTGTGCACGACGGCGCTGGTCCATGAGGCCTATATCAAGCTGATCCGTGGCGATGCCGCGGTGCAGGATCGCCAGCATTTTGTCAGCTT
The DNA here is from genome assembly GCA_038215505.1 of Lysobacterales bacterium. Taxonomy (GTDB): domain Bacteria; phylum Pseudomonadota; class Gammaproteobacteria; order Xanthomonadales; family Xanthomonadaceae; genus JANNWF01. The sequence goes on along the minus strand of JBBQQV010000148.1, from coordinate 2,916 downwards.
GGTGGTGCGCGCCATGCGGCAGATTCTGGCCGACGCCGCGCGCAACAAGATGGCAGACAAGCGTGGCAACAACCCTGCCATGATTACTTTGGGTGCTGCGCAGGAGGCCGCGTCATCGGCCATCAGCGTCGACGTGCTGGCGCTTGAGCAAGCCATCGACCGTTTGCGTGGATTGCATGAGCGCTTGGCTGGAGTCGTCGAGATGCACTTCTATGGCGGCTTGTCCTTCGTCGAAATCGCGGAACTCATGGGCGTCACCGAACGCACCGTGCAGCGTGACTGGCTGGCCGCGCGCGTACTCCTGGAACGCGATCTGGAGTCGGTGGCGTGAGTGCGGTCAACAGCAAGGTCGCAGCAGGCAATTGGATTCCATTGCACGCAAACAGGAACGCGAATGACTGAGGCGCGCGCATGACCGAGGCGCAACGCGACATTCGTGCCGTGCTGCTGTTGCGTGACGCACTTGACCTGGAAGACGCTGATCGAAACGAATTTCTGGATCGCGAATGTGCGGGCGATGCCGAGTTGCGTGCTGAGCTGGACGGGCTGCTTGGTCGCGTCGATACGCTCAATCATGTCTTGGATGAACCAGCGCTGGCGCTCGCGAGTCGCCTGATCGAAGGCGAAGTGGATGCGCGCATCGGCGAGCACATCGGTGGCTTTCGGATCGATTCGCTGCTGGGTGAAGGCGGCATGGGTTCGGTGTATCGGGCGACGCGCAGTGGTGCCGATTTCGTGCAAACGGTGGCGCTCAAGATCATTCGTGGTAGCACGCCAACGGCCAACTTGCGTGATCGCTTTCGCCGCGAGCGGGCCATTCTGGCCAGCCTTGACCATCCCGGTATCGCACGCTTCGTCGACGGCGGCGTGACCGACGCGGGCGAGCTGTGGTTTGCCATGGCCCTGATTGAGGGTGAATCCATCGCCCGCTACGCCGATTCCAATGGGCTTGGCGTGTCTGCGCGGGTGGCACTGTTGGCTGAGGTATGTGACGCGGTGGCGGCCGCGCATCGCAGTCTGATCGTGCATCGCGATCTCAAGCCTTCCAACATCCTGGTCGACTCAACCGGCAAGCCGCATTTGCTCGATTTTGGCATCGCCAAACTGCTTGACGACGCCGACAGCAGCGCGACCCATACCGACTCGCGCGCGATGACGCCGCACTATGCTGCGCCCGAGCAAATTCGCGGCGAGGCAGTGACCACCGCCACCGATGTGTATGCGTTGGGCGTCGTGCTGTTTGAATTGCTGACGGGACGGCGGCCATTCGCTGCGACCACGCAGACATTATTTAATGTGCAACGCGCGGTATTGGAGGCATCGCGGCCGTCGTTGGCAGAGGCGGCGGCGACTGTCGCCGTGGCGGATGCGTCGATGGTGACTTCGCGGCCGCGTGATTGGCTGTCGCAGCTGCGCGGCGATCTTGAACACATTGTTGACCGGGCGATGGCGCGCGACCCGGAGCGGCGCTACGCCTCTGCGGCGGCGCTGGCCGACGATTTACGCCGACATCTGCAAGGCCAGCCGATCCTCGCCCGACCCGACACCCTCGGCTATCGCGCGTCCAAGTTTGTGCAGCGCCATCGATGGGGCGTCGCGCTGTCGACGTTGGTGGTGCTGCTATTGTTGGCGACCACCGCAGTCAGCATTGTTCAAGCGCAACGTGCAGATCGCGAATCGCAGCGGGCGGTGGAAGCGGCGCTGTCGGCGCGCACCGAATCGCTGCGCGCCAAGGCCGCCGCCGAGCAAGCTCAACAAGAACGCGATGCCGCCCGTGATGAGGGCCAACGTCAAGATGCACTGCGCGAGCATTTTGCGGCGGTGCTCAGTCGTGCCAGCGATGCCGGCGAATCGATCACGCCCGCCAAGCTGACTGAACTGGTCGCTGATCGCGGCTTATTGGGCAAGAGCCGCGACCGCGACATTCAGCGCGCGTTGGACCTGGCGATCATCGATTTTTTCATGGTGCGCGGCGACTATCCGCGGGTGTTGACCCTGCTCGAAGAACTCGCATCCGACCTGCAGAACGCGCCTCCGCGCTATCGCGCATTGGCGGCGTCAAATCGCGCATTCGCTGCCATTCGAGTCGGTAATCTTGACTTAGCCAATGCATCGATCAGCGAGGCTGAAACCATCATGAGCGCCGAGCAACGTCGCGGCGGCACCATGACTGCGCGGATTGAAATGGCGCGCGGCCAATTGCAGCGCGCTCGCGGCGACTTGGCTGCGTCAACCGCAAGCGCACTTCGCTCTGCTACCGCAGCGGCCGCCGCCACCGACATCAGCGAATTCGAGCGTGGTGCCACGATTGGCAGCGCCGCCATCGCGTTGCTGCAATTGGGTGACCTTGACGCAGCTGGGCGGTTGGCGGCGCAGGCCGAAGAGGTGTGGAAGGTCGCGGGCGTGAGCAGTAATGCGGCGATGCGAAACGTGGCCACCGTTCGCAGCAACACGCTGTTTCTGCGCGGTGAACTGCTGGCCGCAGTGGCACGCATGGAAATCATCAACGCGGATGCCGAGACCACCGAGTCGGTGCCATCGCGTGCGGCTCGCGACCTCACCCAAGCCAAGGCTTGGGCGCTGCTTGGGCGGTCGAAGGAAGCCTTGGATTTGCTTACCCGCGCGGTGCGCAACATGTGCGAGACAGTGGGCGCAACCAGCCTCGACTGCCTGCGAGTGCGTCTGAGCGCAGTCGATACCCGCTATCTGGCTGGCCAACCCGAGCAGGCGCGGCGTGAGCTGGTGGCGATGCAACCCGCCCTCTCGGCACAGCCACCGCTGCTGGCGGCCGGCAACGCGTTTTCTGCCGTGCTCGATCTGGTGCTCACTCCCTCTGACGCCACCTTGGCGAGGGTGATCGAGGTCGTCCCTGCCTCCGCCAAGCTGGGCGCGCTGCCGCAACGCAACGCGGTGCGC
>JBBQQV010000147.1:0-7412 GCA_038215505.1 Lysobacterales bacterium | reverse complement strand
CCAGCACTGGCAGCACGGGCAGGTGGGATGCGCTGAGAAGATTCTACGTGCGCCCTTCAAGGGATTTGCTGCACTGGCCGCAGGACCACGCCGATCTCACGGATCCGAGTGTTGCACTGCAAATCCAGAGACTTTGCGAGCCTGCGACTCGTCTACAATTCGAGCCGTCATCACCGCGTCGGACGACCCACCATGGCCAGCATCCGCCAAGAAGACTTCATTCAAAGCGTCGCCGACGCGCTGCAGTACATCTCGTACTACCACCCGGTTGATTACATAAAGAATCTCGCCGCGGCCTACGAGCGTGAAGAGTCGCCAGCGGCACGCGATGCGATCGCGCAGATTCTCATCAATTCACGCATGTGCGCCGAGGGCCATCGACCTATCTGTCAGGACACTGGCATCGTGACGGTGTTTCTCGAGATCGGCATGGATGTGCGCTGGGAAGACGCGACCTTGAGTATTGAGGACATGTGCAACGAAGGCGTGCGCCGCGCCTACAACCATCCTGACAACAAGCTGCGCGCGTCGGTGCTTGCCGATCCCGCCGGCAAACGTACCAATACCAAGGACAACTCGCCCGCCGTCGTCAACATGAAGGTGGTGCCAGGCGGCACAGTCGACGTGATAGTTGCCGCCAAGGGCGGAGGCTCCGAAGCCAAATCGAAATTTGTGATGCTCAATCCGTCGGATTCGGTGGTCGACTGGGTACTGAAAACAGTGCCGACCATGGGCGCTGGCTGGTGCCAACCGGGCATGCTTGGCATCGGCATCGGCGGCACTGCTGAGAAGGCCATGCTGCTGGCCAAGGAAGCGCTGATGGAGCCCATCGACATCACCGACTTGCAGGCGCGTGGGGCGTGCAATCGCGCCGAAGAACTGCGGCTGGAGTTGTACACCAAGGTCAATGCGCTGGGCATTGGCGCGCAGGGATTGGGCGGTTTGACAACGGTGCTGGACGTCAAGGTCAAGGACTTTCCCACGCATGCCGCCAACTTGCCGGTGGCGATGATCCCCAATTGCGCCGCCACTCGGCATGCTCATTTCACCCTGGATGGCAGCGGGCCGGTGATGTTGGAGCCGCCGTCCTTGGAAGATTGGCCGACGCTGACCTACGACACCTCGAAAGGGCGGCGGGTTGATCTGAACACAGTCAGCGCTGACGACGTCGCCAGCTGGAAACCCGGAGACGTGTTGCTGCTCAACGGCAAGATGCTGACCGGGCGCGATGCCGCGCACAAGCGCATGGTCGGCATGTTGGATCGTGGCGAACCCTTGCCGGTGGATTTTCGTGGCCGGTTTATTTACTACGTCGGCCCGGTGGATCCGGTGCGCGATGAAGTCGTCGGACCAGCGGGCCCGACCACCGCGACGCGCATGGACTCGTTTACCGAGCAAGTGCTAGCGCAAACCGGCTTGCTCGGAATGATTGGCAAGGCCGAGCGCGGCCCGGCTGCCATCGAAGCCATACGCAAACACCGTTCGGTGTATTTGATGGCCGTCGGCGGTGCGGCGTATCTGGTATCCAAGGCGATCAAGGGTTCGCGCGTGGTTGGCTTTGCGGATCTCGGCATGGAGGCCATCTACGAGTTTGACGTGCGCGACATGCCCGTCACGGTGGCGGTCGATTCCACCGGCGAATCCGTGCACACCACTGGTCCGCGCGAGTGGCAGGCACGCATCAGCAAGATTCCAGTGGTCGTCGCCTGATTTGACTGGCAACGGGCAACGGGCAACAGGCAGCTGGCAACCTCAGGGGGCAGGGTGAGCGAACGCATTATTGTGGCGGGTGGCACCGGTTTGATCGGCCAAAGAGTGGTTGATCGGCTGGTCGCTGACGGTGGTGCCTTGGTGTTGAGTGTGCAGCGCCGCGAAAACGAGGAGACCCGGCACGGACTGCGCGTCGTGGTCGACGACGGCGCTGACATCGACACCTTGGCGCTGCGCTTGGGCAAGTCATCGCCGCCGCCGCGCGCTTTCATCTGTGCGCTGGGCACAACCCGCAAGGTCGCCGGTTCGGATGCGGCATTTGTTGCGGTGGACCGTGATCTGGTCGTTCGAATCGCTAAAGCGGCCTTCGCGGCCGGTGCCCGCCACGCCATTGTGGTGTCATCGGCCGGCGCCGATGCAAAATCGACCAATCTTTACTTGCGCACCAAGGGCGAAATGGAAGCCTTGGTTGCCGCCATCGGTTTCACGCGTTGCGACTTTCTGCGTCCTGGGCTGTTGATTGGTAAACGCACCACCCGCAGGTCGGCCGAAGCACTCATGCAAACCGCCTCACCCTTGATCGACGCGTTCCTGAAAGGCGCGCTGAAGCGCTATCGCTCAATCGACGCCCACGACGTTGCTGAGGCAGCAGTGATTCTGGCCACTGGCGATCAGCCAGCGGTGCTGGTGCATGAGTTTGGGTCGTTGCAGGCATTGGCGCACGGGACATCGCCAAAGCGCTGAAAACGTAATCCTGCGGGCGCTTTTTTGTGGGAGCGGCGGAAGCCGCGATCAGTGGTGACCTGTGACCACGCCTTCGCGGCTTCCGCCGCTCCCGCATGCAGTGATGCAGCCCGGTTTATTGCGCGGTTTGGTGCTGCTCCTGCAAACACTTGGGTCAATTCACGCTGGCGGGCTTTTCCTGCGCATCAATCAACCCGACAACCAGCGGCCACACATGCTCGAGCAAGCGCGGCTGCGCTGCTGCCGTGGGATGCAGATTGTCGGCTTGAAACGCATTCCGTTCGGTGGCGATAGGTTCGAGTAGAAACGGCAATAGTGGCAGCTGGTGGCGTTCGGCCAGCTCGCTGTACATCCGCACGAAGCCGCCGCTGTAGTCGGGCCCGTAATTCGGCGGAATCCGAATTCCCACCAATCCGACCCGCGCTTGTGCGGCGCTGGCGGCGATGATCATGCGTTCCAGGTTGGCCTTGGCCACGTCGAGCGGCAAGCCGCGTAAACCGTCATTGCCTCCGAGTTCGATCAAGACCACGGTGGGTGAATGCCGCTGCAGCTCCGCCTCGATCCGGCTGGCGCCGCCCGCTGTCGTCTCGCCGCTGATGCTGGCATTGACCACTCGCCAGCCTGGCCGCTGCTGGCTCAGCTTGTGATTGAGCAAGCTGACCCAACCTTGTTCAACCGCAAGGCCATACGCCGCCGACAGCGAATCACCGATCACCAGCAGCCGCTTTTCTGCCGCATGGATGCAGGCAGACATCGCCAGCAGGCATACAAGGAGCAAGCGGGTGGCCACCGTGACAAGCGATTCAGTCAGCCTTGGGCAGTCTTTACGCACTCGAAAAACTCCAGTGAGACGAGCAATGGAAGCACAAAACGCGGTGATGGATAGTCCGGCGCCCTCATTGACACCCTCCGCGGCCGTCGAACAAAGGGCCCTGACAGCCATGCTGGAAGTACGCGCGCTCGGAAAATCGGCGCGTTTGCCCGGCAGCGAACTCACCATACTTGATGACGTCAGCTTCCAAATTCAACCGGGCGAAGCCGTCGCCGTGGTCGGCGCGTCAGGTAGCGGCAAGTCAACCTTGTTGGCATTGCTGGCAGGATTGGATCTTCCTTCGCGCGGCGAGGTTTGGCTGGACGGCCAAGCCCTGTCGGCGTTGAGTGAGGATGGACGGGCGCGGGTGCGGGCTGCCAAGGTCGGCTTCGTGTTCCAGTCGTTCCAGTTGCTGCCTTCGCTGACAGCGCTGGAGAACGTCATGCTGCCACTGGAGCTAGCGGGGCGGGATGCGCCGCAGGGACCCGCGCGAGCAATCCTTGGGCGCGTTGGGTTAGGCGAGCGCCTGAGCCACTACCCACGACAGCTGTCCGGAGGCGAGCAGCAGCGCGTTGCTTTGGCGCGCGCGTTTGTCACCAATCCCGCCCTGCTGTTTGCCGATGAGCCCACCGGCAATCTCGACACCGCGACGGGCATCGCCATCGCCGATCTGCTGTTCGAGTTGAACGCGGCCCACGGCACGACGCTGGTGCTGGTGACCCACGATGAGCGCTTGGCTGCGCGTTGCGGTCGTCGCATTCGCTTGGCCGCGGGTCGCTTGGTCAGCGCATGAACGCCGTCGCCATCCGTTTGGGCTTACGCATGTTGCGCCGGGACATCGCCGCCGGTGAAGTGCGGGTGCTGCTGGCGGCGCTGGTGCTGGCCGTGTGTGCGGTCAGCAGCGTCGGCTTTGTCACTGATCGAGCCGGGCGCGCGCTGGGGCTTGAGGCCAATCGCCTGCTCGGTGGCGATGCCGTGCTTCGCGCTGATTCGCCGCTGGCTGAGAAAGCAGTGCGTGAGGCTGAGCGCCTCGGTCTGCAGAGCGCTCAGACCCAGAGTTTCCCCAGCATGCTGCGCGTCAAGGACAGCCTGAAACTGTCGGAAATTCGGGCGCTTGGCAATGGATTCCCCTTGCGTGGAAGTTTCATGCTGAGTCGCTCAGCCTCTGCGCCTGCGGCCACCGCGACCGCTGTGCCCGATTCCGGCACGCTTTGGTTGAGTCGCGCTGGTGCGCAGTCGCTGGGGGCAGTGCTGGGCGATGAAGTCGTGGTCGGTGAGCGGACCTTGCAGTTGGTCGCTTTGGTGGTGCAGGAGCCCGACGCTGCGCTCGACTATTTCAATGTCGCGCCGAAAGCCTTCATCAATCTCGACGACTTGCCGAGTACGGGCTTGATCCAGCTGGGCAGTCGCGTCAGCTATCGGCTGGTGGTGGCCGGGGATGCGGGCGCAGTCGAGGCGTGGACGGCGTCGATGAAGGCGGACTTGGGTCGCGGACAGCGTCTTGAATCCATTCAGGACGCGCGTCCTGAAATACGCTCGGCATTGGCGCGGGCAGACCAGTTCCTTGGCCTGGCTGCGCTGGTGTCGGTCGTATTGGCTGGCATCGCGGTCGCGATGGCCGCACGTCGGCACGCGGCGCATCACTTGGATGGCTGTGCGGTGATGCGCTGCCTCGGAGCCGAGCAAAAGCTGGTGCTCGCCATTCACGCCGGTGAATTGCTGTGGCTGGGGCTGCTGGGCTCGGTGTTGGGATTGTCGCTGGGATGGTTGCTGCAACACGTGCTTGGCCTATGGCTTGCCAGTTCCCTAGGTCTGGTGATCCCAAGCGCCGGTTGGATGCCCGCTTTGCACGGTATCGGCGTCGGATTCTGCGTGCTGCTGGCATTTGCCCTGCCGCCCATTCTGGCGTTGCGACGCGTATCAGCGGCGCGCGTGCTGCGCCGTGAAGCAGGTGGATTGGAAGCCGGCGCGGTGGCGAGCACGCTCGCTGGCTTGGCTGGTCTCACCGCCTTGTTATGGTGGAAGGCGGGCTCGGTGAGTTTGGGCGGGGTCGTGCTGCTTGGCATCGTCGCAACGCTGGCGGTGCTCGCGCTGTTGGCGTTGGCACTCATTGCGACACTTCGGCTGCTGCGTGGCCGCCTGCGCGGCCCTTGGCGCTATGGGCTCGCCAATGTCAGTCGGCGAGCGGGCACCAGCGTGGTCCAGATTTCGGCGTTGGGTTTGGGATTGATGGCGATCCTGTTGCTGACCTTGGTGCGCACGGATCTGATTTCACGCTGGCAGCAATCGCTGCCTGTCGATGCGCCCAATCGATTCTTGATCAACATCCAGCCCGATCAGATTGGCGACGTGCGCGATCAGCTGTTGGCGGCTGGAGTAGTAGCACCCGAGTTGCATCCCATGGTGAGGGCCCGCCTAGTTGCGGTAAACGACACGCCGGTGAGCGCCGCAACGTTTGCTGATCGTGGCGAGCGCGCCGCGCGCATGGCCGAGCGCGAGTTCAATCTCTCCTCCGTGCCCACGCTTCGCGAAGACGACAACCGGATCGTTGCGGGTGATTTCTGGAATGCAGCCGACAGCCTGCAAGTTTCGGCTGAGCCCGAACTCTCGGTCGAAGAAAGCATGGCTGCGTTGCTGGGCTGGCAAGTCGGCGACCGGATTCGCTTCGACGTGGCAGGCAGCACGCTTGATGGGCGCATCACCAGTTTGCGGCATGTCGACTGGGAGAGTTTCAAGCCCAATTTTTTTGTGCTGGTGTCGCCGGCCGGGTTAGCCGACCTGCCTGCCAGCCATATCAGTGCCATCCACGTCCCTGCTTCAAGTCCATCGCTCACTGACGATCTGGTTCGCAGGTTTCCCAACGTGTCGGTGATCGACATCGAAGCGGTGTTGGCGCAAGTGCGCAATACCGCTGACCAAGTGGCGACAGCGGTCGAGTACGTCTTCTACTTCACCCTCGTTGCCGGCTTGCTGGTGTTGATCGCAGCAGTCAGCGCGACCCAAGACGAGCGCCTGCTCGAGGGCGGCGTGATGCGAGTTCTGGGTGCCAGCAGTCGGCAATTGCGAATGGCCCAGCTGACCGAATTTGCAAGCATCGGATTGATTGCCGGCAGCACTGCTGCACTTGCCGCAGCGCTCATCTCCGGGGTGATCGCGCGTCAGGTATTCGAGCTGCCTTGGCAACCGGATTGGCGTCTGGCCGTCGCTGGCGCGGGTGCCGGAATGCTGGCGGTCACCATCACCGGATTGTGGGCGACCCGCCGCGTGGCCCAGGTCGCCCCATCGGTCACCTTGCGCGAGTTATGAGGACCTCAGTTCGCTGCGAGTTCGGTGCGCAGGTCGCGCACCTAGGTGCCTGAATCGCCTTCGACCCGGCCACGGCGGTGGCTCAAGCTGTTGTGCGGATGAGGCTACCGCCGCCGAATGGGCGAGTGCTCCGGTAAGCCAGCAGCAGGATCGACGCAAGCGCCCGATCAGCTCACTTCAGCAGCTGTTTTTTGTGCCGCGCGGCAGCAATCGCATTGCGAAAAAAAATTGGCTACACTCGAATCGCGGTGATTGCAATGGCTGCGGGTGTTTGCGGTTCAGCGCAGTCGAACGCACGCAGAGTGGCCCGCGCAATTCGGGTCAGAACCATCGATCGAGTTTGAGGAGCGTTTCATGTCAGACCGTCAGACCGGCACCGTCAAGTGGTTTAACGATGCCAAGGGTTTCGGCTTCATCAGCCGCGAAAATGGTGACGATGTATTCGTCCACTTCCGCGCCATCCAAGGCACCGGCTTCCGGTCGCTCGCCGAAGGCGACAAAGTCAGCTTCAAGGTGGTGCAAGGTCAAAAAGGCTTGCAGGCCGATGAGGTTGAAAAGGTCTGAATCGCTCCTCAGGGAAGATGCTCAGATCAACCACCAAGCCCCGCTTCGGCGGGGCTTGGTTTGTTTAAGCGGCAGCGCTTGGCGGTTACCTGAAGTCGCGATGACAGGCCTTGCAGCCATCACCGACCCGGCCCAATTGTTCAGTGAGGCCGCGACAATCCTTGGCCTCGGTTTTCAGTGCTTCGTCCACACGATTGCGCAACTGCTCGGCATAGCGCTTGAAGAGCACATCATCACCGCCGGTAGGCAGAAACACGGGCTCGATGGCGTCAGCCAC
>JBBQQV010000146.1:0-7435 GCA_038215505.1 Lysobacterales bacterium | reverse complement strand
ACGGTAGGCGGCGCGGTGACGGGTGCCGTGGTCGGCAGCCGTGCGGGTCGCGACAATCGAGGCTATGAGCGTGGCGTGCAGCGTTGCGAGACGCGATATGACGGCGCGCCGCAGTATTGGGACGTGAGCTACGACTACCGCGGCGTGGAGCACTGGGTGCGCATGAGCGATCCGCCGGGTCGCACCATCGCCGTTAACAGGAACGGCGAACCACGTCAGTAATTCGAATGCATCGGGAAGACGGCGCGCCGGCTGGCGTTGCCGTCGGTCTTGGGCGTCATCGTGCTGCGTTTCGCGATTGGCTTTGAGCGAACGTCGCGCCTAACCCTCGAACCCATTGCGAAACACCTGGCTGGCGCTCTGCAGTTCAAAGGCACCCACATCGACAGCACCGAAGCGCGGTAGCCCGCGTTGGTCGCCAGCTGGTGCGCCAGTGGTGGTGCCGGCGTTTACCGCAGGCGAATTAGCTGGCAGGGCCATGGTCTCGGTGGGGCCACCGTTGTCGGCCGGCGCGAGGGTGAGCGAATCGGCAAATTGACTGCCGGGACTGACCGCCAATTCCTGTTGACCGGAACTGCCCGGCCGCACCTGCGGCCACTGCAGATTATTGCTGCCGTTGGCCACTGGGTTGAGTATGGCCCAAGGGTTGAACGCATTGCCGCCGGTGTTGTTGCGGAAGATCGTATTGCGCACGGTGATGGGCGAATTGGCGGGGTTCGCGATGCCACCGGCAAAGCACACCGCGCAGTCGGCACGATTGTCGGCAATGGTCAGGTTTTGCAGCAGCAGCGGGTCACTGCCTTGCAGGTTCATCGCACCACCCAAGCCGGTGCGCGCAAGGTTGCCGACGAAGGTGCTGTTGACGATCTCGCCGCCGACACGGATCAGGCCGTTGCCGGTCTGATGGTCGAACAATGACAAGCCGCCAAAGCCGACCGCCTGATTGGCACGAAAAGTCGAGTTGCGGATGGATACCGGTCCGCCTTGAATGTAGGCACCGCCAGTATGCTGGTCGCTGCCGAGCTGGGCATTGCTGGCGAATGTGCTTTGCCAGATACGGGTGATGCTGGTCTGGTCGTAGACGGTGGTGAACAGACCGGCACCAAAGGCATTGTTGTCGTTGGCAAGCAGCTCGCTGCGGCAGAGGCTGACCTCGCGGGTGTCGCCATCCACCGCCATGGCACCGCCATTGCCGCCATTGCCCGGATTCCCGCCATCGCCACTGGCAACGTTCTTGGCAAGCTGGCTGTCGTAGAAACGCAGAGTCTGGGTGCCGAGACCATAGTAGCCACCGCCATTGCTCGCCCGGTTGCCAAAGAACTCGCAGCGCACGCAGATAAACTCGCGATGGCCCAGCAAATACACCGCACCGCCGCCGCCATCCTGCGCCGCTTCGATGGCGCGGTTGTTGTTGAACTCGACATCGAAGGCATGCAGACGAACCGCTCGCCACGGCTCGCTGCCGTGATCATTCAGGATCGCCCCACCCGAACGCGCAAACTGATCGCCCGCCGCGTTGCGTGCATCGCCATTTATCAGTTTCAGGTTTTTCAGGGTGATCGTGAAATCGCTGGCAAGCGTCGGATTGCTGATCTCCATGACCCGCACCAGCCCACCACCGGACAAGCTCGCGCCGCCGCCATCTAAACTGACCGCACGCGTCAAACGCAAGCTCTGGTCGAGCAGCAAGGTGCTGCTTCCAATGTTGAGCCTCACCTCGCTCGCACTATCGAGCGCCTGCTGCAACTGCATGCGCGTCACGCTGCCCGCACTGCCGTTGCCCAGTACCTGCGGATTGATTTGTTGCGGCGTGGCTGGTGTGGCGCAGTCGAAGCTGCCGGCGTGTACGGGAACCGCCAGATTGAGCAGACACGCCAAAGCCAGACTTTGGCGTGCAAAGCGAGCGCTGTCATTTAACAAGCGGGGACGTAGGTGCATCTGAGGGCTCCTGCGGGATGCCGGCCTCCACCGGCAAGCGGACTTCAACACAACTCAGCAGCGCACGCACGCGGGCACAGATTGATCACGCAACTTCGCGGGGCCAGAATACCGACGCAAGCAGCGCGCTAAAAGACGAGGATTGGCATGAGTCGCGGATGGTCGTTGATCCTTGGTATCGGCTGCGTGCTGGGCTCGCTCTATGTGGCAGAGCGCTCGCTTGAATTCAGACGCCATGGCGAAGTCGTGATTGGCACCGTTCAAAGCGTTGCCGCCAAACTATCCAGCGACAAGGACGGATTCGACTACTCTGAACGCGCCGTCGTCAGCTACAGGCCCAAGGCCGGCGGCGGACCATTCACCATCAAAACCGGCTGGGCAACCGCTTGGCTCAGCTCGAAAAAACTCGGCGACGCGGTATCGGTGCGCTATTTGCCAAAGCAACCCGAGCAAGCCCGCGAAGACAGCCTGTTTCTCGATTGGGCAGCACCACTGGCACTGCTGGTGCTCGGCTTCGCCGGCATTGCTGGCAAGTTGCAGTCGAGCCAGCGAGAGACGGTTTGGTGGCGCAGTGGGGGCCGTGACTAGCAGCCGGACAATTTCGGTTTTAAAAGCGCGTTAGAGCGTGGGGCCTAAGTGCTTTTATAGAGCAAAGCTTGCTCCGCCGCTCCTCAGTCTCCGCTGCGCTTCAGTCTCCTCTGCTTCTGCTATCCCCACGTTTACTGCACCGGCGGCGCCACAGGCTGGATCGGCAGCGCCTCACGCATCCAACCGCCACGATACGCCGGCGGCAGTTGAATGCTGGAGCCCGAGGGGCCAGCGCTTTGACCTTGATAACCCAACTGCAATCGCCCGGCCGGTTGGCTGTCACTGCTCCAGTCGGCGATCCACGGGCAGCCTGGACAATGCGGGCGGTGGCCGGTGAGTTGGATGCTGCCGCCAGTGTTGCTATTCGAATCGCCAACGACCCAACGCGGCTGACCTTTGGCGTCGTAAACGAAGGCGCCGATGAACTCGAATGGAGCACCGATATACAGGCTCTCGATGGCTAGCCCCCAACCCGAATCCAGCGGACTGAACCAGGTTTGCGTGCGGTTTGGCGCGCCGCTCGGCAAGCCGCTCGAATGCAGGAGCTCGATGCCTTTCGAGCCGTCGTCAAGCTCCCAGGCAAACATCGCTCGGTTCGTGCCGAGCTGGCCAATCCAGGCTCAACCAACAATTTCGCTGCTGGCCTCAAAGCCGTCCGGTGCGGCGGCGTTGATGAACTGGCGCACAGCAAGCTCACCCCCGCCATTGGTCAATTCGCCCTCCAAGGTGTACCAGGTCGGCGTGCGGTCACTCAGCGCGGTGTACCAGACACCCGCGAATGCATCGTGTTGAACTGCCCGGTAGGCAACAGGACTGACTCGGCGAGCAAAATTGACCAGACCATTTCCCGCACGCGAGCGTGTGAAGTAGACACCGGCTCGACGCGGCAGTGGCTCTGTCGGCGGCAACCCGAAGGGGTTCCATGGCGCTGCGGTCGGCTGACAGCGATCAGCAATGCGACCTTCGGCGAGGCGAGTGCGGGAAAATGTTTGGCCGAGAAGGGATTGCCATCTGCAAATTGTCTGTGGGTGGCGAGCAACGAAACCAAGCATGCCCTATGCAGGTTGGGGAATGTGTGCGCCAGCCGCTGCCAATCCAGGCATCCTTTCTCACATTCTTGCGCCCGGCCTGCGCACCGGTAGCGATGCGGTAGGTGATCGAGCTCAACCGCAGCGCGTCCAGGCCGTCGCCGCAGCCAGCGCAGTCGGACAGGAACACGGATTCGTCTTCGCCTTCGAGCCAGCCTTTGCGCACCCAATGCCGACACACCCGGTGCGCGATCGTGCCGGCCAGGTGCTTCACCTGCGCGGAGGTCGGCGCGCGGGCGCGATGCAGGCGAGGTTTGCGCTGGGGTTGCTCGACGTTCTCATCCACGTCATCGAGCCACAGCATGTGGAAGTGGATGTTCAAGTTGAGCGCGCTGCCGAAGCGCTGGATCAGTGAACCGCCCTAAGTCGTGGATGCTATTCGGTTTGACTCTGGCAGCTACCTCGACGCCGTGACTGGTGAGTCCAAGATATTAACGTTCGCGCCAGCCAAAGACCGCTCGGCGGCTCTGATGACATCCAGTCTGCGATTGTCTCTTCCTGGCCGACAGTCGCCGCCCGACCCAAAGCGGCCGGTCAGCGCAGCGGGGTGCCGGCGCACTCTTCGCTCAGCAATTTGGCAACCGACCGCAACTCGTTCGGCAGCGACCTGAGGAACGCTGGGTCTCGCGGATAACGCGCCATTGCGTCGAGCCAATGCCAAATCGTCTGCGCCTGCCGCTGGTCCTTGGGTGCCTGGAGCGGATCGCGCCCCGGCTTGTCGGCGAGCCAGCGCTTGTGTAAGGCGAACCAGCGAGGGTCAGGCACCACCAGCGGAGTTGGTGTGCGGTCCAGCCCCGTGACGATATGGCGCAGGGCCTGGCCTCGCAAAAGCCATTCCTGCTCGGGTAGCGGTATTGGTCGGAACGGTTCTGCTGCAGCTGCGTGCAGCAGCGTGGGTGCGCTGAGGAGTTCGAGTTCGCGCGATCCCCGACCGATGGCCTGGAATGGCTGCTCCAGCTTGATCGTGAAACTTGGATCAAACTCCCGAAGCGCCGGCCACAAGACAGGCTCTCCGCGCTCCTCCGGTGCGGTCCACGCGATGTCGGTGTCGCGTGTCGCGTGCAGGCGTTGCCCCGTTCGAGCCTGTGCCTCAAGTTGATATGCCGGCATTGCATTGGTGCCGACCACCATCACCAGCGAACCAAGCAGCCCCGTTCGGTCGAGATGCTGGAAAAGCTTGGCCGCCCACGAGTCAATAACTGGCAGGCCGGACGCAACGTACATCGCTGCGGCGCGCCTGAGGTCGGGTTCGGTGTCGGCCAGCTGTTCTTTGGTTCGTGCCTTACGCGCACGGAATTGCTCATAGATCGCCTCCGTCGCCACGGACCGCCGACCGCGCGAAGTGCCGGTGCCGGCATGCCCAAACACGTGGTAGAGGTAATCCCTGCCTTTGACCGATTTCCAGACCATCCGGCCATCGACAGCATCAAGGTCGCGCCACAGCGCGACCGTGGCCTCATAGGCATCGCGAAGATCAATAGCGACCCGCAGCGCGGTGTCGTCCAAGGATTGCATGCGTTATCCCGCTTCGATGACAGAAGGCTATTTTGCGGGATAATTACAGCATTCGCTCGCTCGTGGATGCTGAATGGCGGCTCCAGCCCGATCTCTGCCGGTCATGTTCTTGCCGTTGCCGGGCTCGATGGCGCTGATGAGTTTCGGTGCTTTGATTTGCGCTACTGGTTGCGGGCAGGCCGACGTGATCGCCTCGCTGATGCGCCGGCCAGCGGCGAACCCCCGCAGCGGGATTACCGCGTAGCGCTCAAAATGTCGGCTGCACACTTTGGTCATACGGGGAAAGTGGCTTAGTTGGCCAGGCGTCATGACAGCGGCGCGGCGCGTGCTTTCTGAATAAGGCGGGAAACGAGACTATTCAGAGAGAGAACCCGCAGGCCTCTTATTCGTGGCTACGACGGCGACAATCCTGCCAACCTCGGAAACTTCGGCGAACGCCAAACACGAAAAAGCCCGCCATGAAGGCGGGCTTTGGTGATTCTGTTGATCGACTGTTGTAATCGAAAACCGCGCGTCAGCCAAAGGCCTCGTGCACGACATCCGGCCGCATCGCAGCGATCTTGAGCAGCGCTCTCGCCGCACCGGACGGCTGACGCCGCCCTCGCTCCCACTCTTGCGGTGTGCGCTTGGACACGCCGAGCTTGGCGGCGGACTGCGCCTGCGACATGCCAACTCGGGAGCGCCTCGACAGCCAGCGTCATCTTGACGAACGGCACTTTGTCGACATTGCAGGCCTTGATTTGGCGAATCGATTCCAGCAGCTCCGCACCAATGTCGTGCTTGGAGTCCCGTTCAGACAGCTCTTGTGCAGTCAGGGGCATGGCCCTCGCCTTCGCAATTTCGCGCCGGGTATGCGCTGGAATGTTCTCGGTCGCGCCTTTTCCTTCGATCGGAATGGCCACGACCGCTCCACTGGTGAGCTGATGGGTATAGATCACCCGATCACCGCCTCGCTTCCTGGAGCCTTCCCGGCCCCATCGAATCTTGCGACAGCCGCCTGAGCCAGGCACAACCTCGCCTCCATAAGGGTTACTAGTCCGAACTTTTCATGAATCGCGCACGCCCTCGTTCGGCGGCTTCGCCGCTACGCGGGGCTTCCGCCCCGATGTCTCCTGACCGCACAGGGAATTCCCTTCAGTCGGCCGTATGGCCCGATACGCCGCTCCTTCAGAGAATCCCCTGTGCGACCAGTATCCTGCGCGATCATCGTGCGCATTCATGAAAGGGCCGGGCTAGGTGAGGGAACTACAGCGGATGTGCGCACGGGTATCGTTGTTGCAGCCAGAAACCAGATCGGCGCAGTCCCGCCTGGCAGTTCGACTGACCACTTCTGGCCGTCAGCTGCCGATCAGCATCTCGCCAGCCGCAGGCTTTCGTTGGCGGAACTGGCGGTCGTATCCTTGAACATCCGTCAGCTCTTGGCAGCTGCCAATCTCGGCTGATGTGGTGGCGCCGGAGGGCGCGACGCTCTTCGCCACTGGATCGAATCGCGTCTTCCGGCGCGCCCTCAAAAGCAGAATGCGGGCCAGGAGCTGGGAGTGCTATTGGGTTTTAGAGCGCTGCTTGCTCCGCTGTGTGTGCAACCGGGCGACCAAGGGCCCGACTGCTAAGAGCCGCAACAATTTCGCCAATCCATGCCATTCGTCACATGCCGCAGGCGGCGGTTGCGGCCACCATGCAGTGTCGCAATCTGGCGGACGAAAGGTCGTCCGGGCCGCAAGTCCGTCTGCGTGGTCCCTGATTTTGTTGAATGATTTTGTTGAATGATTCTGTTGAGTCATTCTGTTGAATGATTCTAGTGAATCAGGTTTCGCCCATTGTTGGCCCCTAGCACTGCGATGGGCCAGGAATCGTCGAGAATCTGTCCCCACGCAGCCGACTATCGCCTCGATCTTGAGTACGACAGGCTGCCAGCGCGGTGGCGGTCGGGCTGCTGTCGCGTCGTCGTTCTTGCGTGATGTGCCTCGGCGTGATGAGCGCCGGTGGTCTCGCGCCAGCCAAATCCTGCTTTCAGGGAGTGAATCATGGACCGTCGTACCTTTGTTACATTGTCTGGCCTTGGGGCTGGTGCGTTGTTGCTGCCGGCGTATAGCCGGGTTATCGCCGCGGAAGTGTTGAGCGAAAAAATTGCGCTGACGTTGAAACGCAGCTTGGCCGATGTGGCCTTGGCGGCAGCGAAAGAGGCGGGTGCCACGTACTGCGATGTCCGGGTTGGTCGTTACCTGAATCAATTCGTGGTGACCCGTGAGGACAAGGTCGAGAACGTGGTCAACACCGAGTCGACCGGTGTCGGCATCCGCGTGCTG
>JBBQQV010000145.1:0-7443 GCA_038215505.1 Lysobacterales bacterium | reverse complement strand
CCAGGGCCAAGGCTGGCGGCGACTTCGTGGAATTGGCGCGCGAGTACAGTGGCGACAAGGACGCAAACCCGTCCATCCAGAATCTCGATTTCACGCGCATGGACCCGGTGTTTTCCAAAGCGGTCGCTGAACTCGAAAAGCCGGGTGACATCATTGGCCCCGTGCGTTCCCAATTCGGCTACCACGTGATCCGCCTGGATGTATACCAAGCCTTCCCGGTACCGCCATTTGAGAAGGTGAAAGAGCAGCTCGTCGCCGAACTGCAAGGCACCGCCAAGGACAAGATCAAGAACGATTTCCTTGGTAGCTTCTCCAAGCTGCGCGCTGAGCTCAACGACGCTACCATTATGCGGCTGCGGGACAGGTACGTGAAGGGTGGCGAAGCTGATGCCAGCCTGCCGCTCAAGGTTGAGGCGCCTGCGGGCATGCCGCCCATGGGCAAGTAGTCTCTAGCCCGGCCCAGTACGCGATGCTAAAGGCATCGCCACGCGAGACCACCCGCATCGCAACACATGATTGCCTATCTCGCTCGCCAAGATCTCGCCCAACGGTTCAGCGGTAATAGTCTTGGCTTGAGTTGGGCCCTGCTGGCGCCAGTTCTGCAGTTGGCCCTGTTCGCCTTCGTGTTTGGAATGATTTTCCAGGCGCGAATCCCTGGCCTTGATGCCGCCGGTTACGTTGCCTACCTGTCGCTGGGCATGTGGCCGTGGCTGGCTTTCAGCGATGCTGTGGCGCGCGGCTCAACCGCACTTACCGATAACTCCGGCCTGTTGGCGAAGGTTGCCATTGAGCCGTGGCAGCTTGTCGCAGCGCGCGTGCTGACCGCGTTCATGCTGCAAGGTGCCGGATTTGTGGTGGTGTTGATTCTACTGTGGGCGTTCACTCCCCACGTAGAGCCGATCTACCTTCCGCTGACGCTTTTAGCGTGGGTCATACTCGCGGCAATCGCATTTGGGGCGGCAATCTGCCTGTCAATCGTTCACGTGTTCTTCCGCGACCTGCAACAAATCGTCCAGTACGGACTGACCGCGATCATGTTTCTGACGCCCATTCTCTACTCGGCAGAGATGGGTCCGCCTGCGATCCGCGAGCTGCAACGGTTCAACCCATTTGCTGATCTGGTGGCAGGCATTCGTGACCCGCTGATGAGCGCCGATCTGAGTCATATTCTGCCCCTTACCGGGCTTGCATTTGCTATTGCGACCTTGCTTCTTGCAGGCGGGATGTATCGGCGTTTTCGTCGTCACATCGTTGATTTTCTATGAGCGAAGAATCGATCCGCGACACGTTGCTCGAGGTCACCGGCCTTGGCAAAGCGTACCCGCGCAGCAGTGATGGCGCGGCGCGTATGCGCGCCATGGGTGCCATCCTGGCCAATCGCCCGTATGCAACTCACCCGTGCATTGCGGACATTTCATTTGCGGTGAAGCGTGGGGAATCGCTCGGAGTTATCGGCGAAAACGGCGCTGGCAAGTCGACCCTGCTCAAGCTGATTTGCGGCGTGCTAAGCCCCACCGTTGGCAGGGTCGCTCGCACTGGCAGTGTGGGCGCGCTGCTCGAATTGGGCGCTGGCTTTGATGTTGAGCGCAGCGGTCGCGACAACATCAGCTTGAGCGCTGGCCTGATGGGCTGGAGTGCCGTGCAGATTCGCGAACGCAGCGAAGAGATCATCGGATTCGCCGACATCGGCCGCTATTTGGACGAGCCGGTAAAGCACTATTCATCCGGCATGGTGGTGCGGCTGGGGTTTGCGGTCATTGCAGCGGTTAAGCCTGATCTGTTGATCACAGATGAGGTGCTTGCCGTCGGCGACGAGAGCTTTCAAAAAAAATGCATTCGTTGGATCGAGGGCTATCTCGACGGTGGCGGCACCCTGCTGCTGGTGAGTCACTCGATGTACCACGTGCAGAAACTATGCAAGCACGCCCTGTGGATCAAAGACGGCCGTGCACAGGCCTACGGCGATGTATTCGACGTCACCCAGGACTACTTGGCGTATCACGAACGCAAGTCGGCTTCACAGATCGGCCCCGACATCGAACCCAGCTACGCCGGCGCAGACTATCGCATCACCCGCGTGTGGCTTGATGATAGCGAGGATGCGACACCCCGCGTATTGAAGCGTGGTGCTGGTCTTGCCGTGGAGATCGAAATCTACACACCGGACAACCGAGTACCCCAGTTTGGCGTTGGCGTACTGAGAGCTGATGGGACGCCTGTATACGGCACGGTGACCGACATCAGCGGAATTCAGCCATCGCTCGTCGAGGCCAAGCACGTACGTTATCGTCTGCGCTTTGATGACTTGCCGCTATTGCCGGGTGGCTACGTGCTCAAGCTGCATGCAACGGATCCAGAAGGACTGCGACTGTTCGATACGGTCGAGCGCGGCTTGATCGTGCGGGGGGAGTCGCGCGAGTTTGGCTTGGTCCGCCTCGCTCACCGTTGGGAGTAGGCAGCGATGGCGATTACCGTCATCGTGCCGGTCTACAACGCGGCGGCGGATCTCGCGGTGTGTCTGGACTCGCTGTTGCGCACCCTCTCATCCAACGCGCAGGTGCTGATCGCCGACGATGCGTCTCCCGATCCGCGCGTTGCGCCGGTGATCAAGCGGTTTGCGCGACAAGCCGAGTTTGCGGCTGCTACCCATTGGCGACCCGAAAACCTGGGTTTCGTTGGCAACGTCAATCGTGCGTTCAAGGACTCGGGGTCGGCGGATGTCGTGATCCTCAATGCCGACACCATCACCACACCGCATTGGCTGGATCGCATTGCCGCCTGCGCGGCCAGCGATGCCTCAATTGCGACAATCACGCCATGGTCGAACAACGCTGAAATCTGCTCGTATCCACATTTTTGCGCGTCGGCAGAAATTCCCGACGACTTGGATGAACTGGCAGCGGCTGCGGCCGAGCTTTTGCCCAGTTATCCAGAGCTGCCCACCGGGGTCGGCTTCTGCATGTACATTCGCCGCGCCGCACTCGATGCCATCGGTGATTTTGACGCAGCGACATTCGGTCGTGGCTACGGTGAAGAGAACGACTTCTGCCGACGCGCGGCCGCTCATGGCTGGCGCAATGTGCTTTGCGACGACGCGTTTGTAGCCCACCGCGGCGGCGCTTCATTTGGACCGACAGGACTCAAACCTGGCGGCGAAAACCTGCTGCGACTTTGCGCCCGCTACCCCGACTACAATGCGCGCGTCGCTGAATTCATCATGCGCGACCCTCTGGCTGAACTGCGTCAGCGTTTCAATGATCGCCATCGCGCTCATCGTGCCGTGCCGATGCAGCGGCCACTTTTCGAATAGGTTCAACACCGCCTGTCATGACCACGCCCGAGCTGCCCTTCACTGGTGAACGCTTCACGCCCGAGTGCGTGCGCGAAATATGGCTTGAGCACTGGCATCGCTATGCATTCGCGCTGCCGCTGGCCCGCGGCAAACGGGTGTTGGATGCCGCCTGCGGCGAGGGCTATGGCAGCGCCATGTTGGCCACGGTGGCAGGCAGCGTGCTTGGCTTGGATATCAGCGAGCAAGCCATCGCACATGCGGGCGCTCGCTACGGCCAGTCGAGCGCGCTTAGCTTTGGCTGTGCCGACGTGGCGGCGCTGGATGCCTACGCGGATGGCAGCTTCGACGTGATCGTCAGTTTCGAGACCTTGGAGCATCTGCAGGCGCAAGAGGCGATGCTCGATGGCTTCGCCCGTCTGCTTGCAGTGGGTGGTGTGTTGTTGGTTTCAACGCCGGACCGGCGCAACTACAGCGACATTCCCAGCTTTCGCAATGAACATCATGTGCGCGAGTTGTATCGCCACGAGTTCGAGGCATTGCTGACAGCGCGCTTCCCGCAGCGGCGCTTGTATGCGCAGAAGTTGTTGTTCCAAGGCGTGCTGTGGCGAATTGACGCTGCTGATGTCGAACCGGAATCCTCACTGTCATCTGTTCAACCCGGATGGGCTAAGGCATCAGCAACGACCTTGAACCCGAATGGACAGGCGCGGCAGGGCTTGGACTATGCGCCGCTTTACTACCTCGCCGCATGCGCGAGGCGCGCTGAAGATTTGCAGTCACTCGCCGATCTGCATCTGTTTGGTGACGCCGTGGAAAGTGTTTATCGCCATTACGAGTTTGAGATCCGCAAGGGAATTGCGGCGGGTCATCGGCTGCTTGAACTTGAGCGGGAACTGGAGTCCGAGCGTAGCGCGCGCGCGCAATTGGCGAAGCAATTGGCAGAGCGGCAAGCGACGCTGTCGCAAGGAGTGGGTTGATGGAATTTCGCTACGACTTCGGCACCGTGCAAAGCAGCTCGCCACGAGCGTCAGGCGTGCCGTTGTGGGCGGCGATTGATGGGCGCGTCAGTGGCTTGGCTGGGGATGAGGTGGTGTTCTTTGATCCCGTCACCGCGCGCAGCCACGTGATGACCCAGCAAGTGCTGCAAGCGTTGGAACTCTGTCGCGGTTTTGCACCGATGAATGTGCACGTCGAGACGGTTGCCAGCACGTTACCCGGATTGCAAGGCAAGCAGACCGCGGTAAAGCCGGTGTTGGAATCGCTGCAAACACGCGGCCTTCTGCAAAGTGATGATGCATTTCTTCAGCGCATGCGCACGCTCACGCCGCGCGCGCGGGGGACGGTAGCTGGCCTGTTTGTGCGCGCCTGCAATCGGCCCGCGCAACTGAGCGCACTGCTTGCCAGCCTGCTGGCCAACGCGCCTTCGTTCAGCGCGAGTGAGCGGGTGGTCGTAGTTGACGATTCCACTTCGGATGCGGCCATCGACGCGCATGCACGACTATTGCAGGAGTTCGCTGCACGCTGGCCGCAGCCGGTGCATCACGTCACGCCGTCGTTGTGGCGAGCGATCCTCACGCAGCTGAGTGCAGAGTTGCCCGAGCACGCGCAGGCGCTGGCGGGCGTGTTGAGCAACGGCAGCGGCAAGCTGCCTGGCAGCGGCGGCAGCGGTCGTAATCTCATTACCCTGCTGGCGGCGGGCAGTCGCTACTTGATAGTGGACGACGACAATCTGTTTCCTTTGCATCGAATGCAAAGCGACGATCATTGGTTCGATCCCAAGCCAGCTGCCTCCCAGGTGCAAACGTTTGCCGACCACGAGGCAGCGCTGGCCGCCGGCGAAGCCGACCATTCCGCGATCAATTGGCATTTGGATGTCTGCGGGCGCGCCTTGGGCGAAGTGCTTAGCGGTGCCGGTTCGTCACTGTTGAGTTTTGGCAGCCAGCAGCTTGCCGGCTTTGCGCCTAGTCACTCGCCCCACGTGGCCAGTTCCGCGCGAATTGCCACCACGGTCAATGGCCACCGGGGCGGATCCTGTGCTGCCTCGATGCATTGGCTATTGGTGTTGGACGCAAAAGCACGCGCGGCTCTTTGCGCGTCGGAAGCAAGCTACTTGGCAGGGCGCGGTGACGCCTCGATCTGGGTGGGATTTGAGCGGACATACGCGACCAAGGTGGCCACTATTTCGCCGTTTGCCATCGACAACACTCAGTTGATGCCCTGCACCACGGCAACAGACCGCGCCGAAGACCTGGTGTTCAATGCCTTGGTGTCAGCGGGTGACGCCAGCAGCTTGCAGCTACTTACTCCCACCACCGCCGGCCATCGGCCCGAAGCTGGCCGCGATCGCAGCGCGCAATTGGGTCTGCCACGCATGGTCAGCGTGGGGATGTGCGTGGGCGAGATGATCGGCAGCGTGGCCGAGCAGTTACACAGTGCCAGCGTGGCCGGACGCTATGCTGCCGTCGCCTCGCGATTGGAGGACATGGCGGGCGGCAGTGATGCGCATTTGACGAGTTACCTGCGCGAATTCCTGGTGTATGAGCGCGCGCACCTGCTGCGCCAATTGCAAGACGCGCTACCGGCCGCTAAAGACGCACCCGCAGTACTACGCGCCGACATCGCCAAGCAAATCGAACTCAACGCACGCGCCGTCGTGGAGCGCGGAATCCCACGATTCAGCACTATGCCAAGTAACGCCACCGAGCAGGAGTGTGCCGCGGCGTTTCGCGGTGAAGTCTCAGCATTGGCATTCGGCCTAAGGGCTTGGCCGTCCGCTTGGGAAGTGGCATTGGCGAATCAGGCGGATTGGTTACAGCGCGCCCGCGTGCGTCCGTGAGTGCAACGCCTGCAAGCGATATCACCGTGAGCGGCGATGCGCGAGCGGTCACCGTCGTCGTGGTCACCCACAACAGTGGGCCGACCTTGCACCGCTGTGTGCACGCCGCCCTGGCGCAAGTCGCAGTGGCTGCGCTCGTGGTGGTCGACAACGGCTCCAGAGACCACTGGCGTGGCGTATTACCCAGTGACCCTCGTCTCGACTGCATGCAGAATCCCGACAATCCAGGTTTCGCGTTCGCCTGCAATCAAGGCGCCGCAAAAGCGCACACGCCGTGGTTGTTGTTTCTCAATCCCGATTGTTTTCTCGAGCACGACAGCTTGCAGCGCTTGCTCGACTTGGCAGAAGCGAATCCCGCGCTTGCCGCGATAGGTGCCGAGTTGGTCGATGCAGCTGGACGCGCGGATCCGGCGTCTTACCGGCGCGCGCCAACGCCGGCGGCGGTGTTGAGGGGTCGGGTCGCAATAACAGCGGAAATCCCTTCCGGGCAGGGCGAAACGCGTGAAGCTTTACGCCACGTGGATGCCATTTCTGGCGCACTGATGTTGGTTCGGCGAGTAGCCTTCGAGCAAGTGAGTGGCTTTGATGCCGGCTATCGGCTGCATTGCGAAGACTTGGATCTGTGTCGACGCTTCAAGCTGGCGGGCTTCGAAGTCGCCGTCGCTATGCAGGTGCAGGTGCTGCACCTCAAAGGCACGTCCAGTCGCGCACGACCGCTGTGGGTCGAATGGCAAAAACACCGCGGCATGCTGCGCTACTTCCGCACGTTTGACGCCGCCGCGTCGCCGGTTTGGATTCGCTGGGCAGTGCCGCTTGGAATCGGATTGCGGTTTCCGGCAGCCGCGTTGCGCGCCTGCTGGCAGGCGCGTGCTGGACGGCTGGCTGCGAAAAAGTAGACAGAATCGCCTAACCCTTGGGGGTGCAGCGTCCACAGGCTCCTGCAACCGCGATCACGATTGCGCGTTGAGTGTGGCGAAAAACCGTTCGCCACACCTTGCTTCAGTGCCCTTACTTCAGCGCCTTGAAGCGCAAGCGATGCGGCCTGGCGCCTTCTTCGCCCAGGCGACGCTTCTTGTCTTCCTCGTACTCGCGGTAATTGCCTTGGAAAAACTCGACGTGGCTATCGCCTTCAAACGCAAGGATGTGGGTGGCGATGCGATCCAGAAACCAGCGGTCATGCGAGATCACCAAGGCGCAACCCGGGAACTCGAGGATGGCGTCTTCCAGCGCGCGCAAGGTTTCCACATCCAGGTCATTGCTGGGTTCGTCGAGTAGCAACACGTTGCCGCCCTGTAACAACGTCTTCGCCAAATGC
>JBBQQV010000144.1:0-7448 GCA_038215505.1 Lysobacterales bacterium | reverse complement strand
GCACCCTTTTGGATGGCATGACACCTGAGCGCAGGCGTGCGAGCAACACCTCCGCGCGTTTGCGACGCGCGTTGGATGACGTTGACAGTCTGGTGCACCAGCGCAACCAGCAGTTGCTTCGGCGCCGCCGTCGCTAGCGGCCTGCCGGTTGCCGCCGGGTCGATTGGCGCATTGCCAGCTGCTCAGAGATCAGTGGCGATGCCCGCCAGGGGCATGGGCGTGGCCGTGCTGCAATTCTTCTTCGCTGGCCGCGCGGACGTCCACAATCTCAACGGCGAAGGTCAGGGTCTTGCCCGCCATCGGGTGGTTCATGTCGAGGTCGATCACGCTCATTCCTACCTTTACCACGGTGGCCATACGTTGACCTTCCTTCGTTCGTACGCGTGTCTGCATGCCGGGCCGCAGCCGATCAGCGTTCGGCAGATGCTTCTTCGGCACACGTTGAGCGAGGCTGGCTTGACGATCACCGTAGGCCTGGTCCGGGCTGACTGTAACTTCGAATTGATCTCCGGCCGTGCGACCCAGCATCGCCGTTTCCAACCCGGCGATGATGCCGCCATGGCCGACCAGGATGGCCAACGGGTCGCTACCTACTGACGTCTCAATCGTGGTCTGACCCGGCTCTGCAACCGTGTAATGAAATTGAACCACTGCATCCTTGGCGATCTGCACGGGTGTTTCCGAAGAACGAGAGGACGCGGATGCTAGTCGCAATTGCGGGACGTGACCAGCGTTTGCCAATTCCAGTACCGAGGATTGACTTGCGACTGCGGGACCAGCCAACCTCGCAGCGGGCACTACTGCCCCATCTCTGTAAGGAGAGCCGACTGCATGCACCTTGCGTCTGCAATTGGGTGGCGACACGCCACCGTGCTGCTGCTGACGCTCAGCCTGCTCGCATGCTCGAAGAACGTTCATGTCGACGCGCCGTCGAGGAGCGATTTTGCCTACGCGAACGCGGTTTCGATTCATGCCATCGGTTTGGTCGGCACACCCTATCGCTATGGTGGCAACACCCCTGCGGGCGGGTTCGACTGCAGCGGACTGATCGGCTACGTCTTCAGGGAATCAGCGGGAATGGTGCTGCCGCGCTCGACTTCCGACATCGCAAATTTGCGCGGAATTGACGTAAGGGCCGATGCGTTGCGGGTGGGCGATCTGGTGCTGTTTGGGCAGCGCGGACGGATCGACCACGTAGGCATCTATGTCGGCGAACAGCGCTTCGTTCACGCCCCTTCGAGCGGCGGAACCGTGCGCTTGGACAGCTTGGCTGGCAGTTACTGGAAACCACGGCTGGTTGGCGGACGCAGACCGCTCAAATAAGTCGGTCGAGATTCGAGTTTGCCCGCGATTTTTTTCCTGCCACACCCACGTTGCGCGGGCGGGGAAACAGCCGCACGGTAGCAGAGGCCACCGCGCGGCAGCGTGTCGCTATCAGCGGCGACGGCCGCGAATGCGTGTTTCAGACTTCAAACCCACGCGGATCAGATCGCCGCCTTGGGCGCTGCCATCCAGCGCGGCAATCGCGGCGCGTGCTTCGTGGCCTTCCATCTCGAGTTCTGCAAAACCTTTGCACTCGCCAGAAAACAAATCTTTTGACATCTTCAAGCCGCGAACGCGGCCATGCGCCTCAAACAATTCGGTGAGGGCCTTTTCAGTCATTCCGCGCGGCAGGCCGCGGATGCTCAAGCTCAGCATTTTGTCGCTCCTTAGAAACGAAAACGCCGGGCGGAACTGGCCCGCCCGGCGTCATAACACCAGTTGGCGCGCTGCTTACAGCGGCTGCACCTGGTCAGCCTGCAGGCCTTTCTGGCCGCGGGTGACAACAAAGCTCACTTTCTGACCTTCCTGCAACGACTTGAAGCCGCTGCCCTGGATGGAACGGAAGTGGACAAACAGGTCTTCGCCCTGCAACGGGGTGATAAAGCCAAAGCCCTTGGCATCATTGAACCACTTGACGGTTCCGGTCTGACGATCCGACATCTAACTACTCCTGAAACGATTAAAAAGTATCGCGGCCACGGAGACCTCCGGGCCGAGTCTGAGGTTGCAGGGAGCAAGCGAGAAGCGACGATGCAGCGGATCGTTGGATCAACCCCACCGGGCCACGATTGATAGTGACCCTGGCAAACACAGCCTGCGGAGATTACACCAACGGTTTGCTGTATGCCAATACTTATGCGTAAAGCCCGTTCAGTATTGGCATGGAAAGTCGCTAGTCCAGGCTCATCGGTGCTTGCGTCGGTGCGCTTTCGGCGCTGTCGGCCAGCAGTACTTCGTTGCCAGGGAGCGGGCGTCCGCCCAGGAAGGCGACCAAGCAGGCATTGGTCGCCGCGGTCGCATCAAACGGCGTGCCGTGACGCGAACCGCGCACCACCGCCAAGCTGGCTCGCAGCCGTTGCGACCACATGGACTTCTCCGCCAATGGCGTGTAATCGAACTCACCGGCAATCATTAGTGTCGGAACCCGCAGCGTTTCGACACGTTCAGCTGCACACCAGACGGCGAGCGCTCGCGCGGTTGCCAGATAGGGTCGGACCGGGCTGGCACCGACGACATCCGCGACGCGCGCGCGCATGGGCGCCTGGTGCGGCAGCGGGAAGAGTCTGGCGGCAACCATTTTTGCGGCGCGCGGCAATCCCAGCGCGCGCACCATGCCAACCTGCGCGTACAACTCCAACCACTTTTTCCAATGGTCGACGCGGTAGCTGGGCAAGCTATTGATCAGCACTAGGCGAAAAACCTGAGTCGGCCGCTGCAGCGCCATTTCCAGCGCAACTGCTCCGCCCAATGAAAAACCGACGATGTGCGGTTGCCCAGCGTCGATAGCATCCAAAAGCCGCCATAACGTGTCAGCCATCGCGGAGATACTGAAGCCGGCGGACGGCGGATCGCTTTGCCCGGAGCCGGGCAAATCCGGCAGGATCAGCCGATAGCCATCGACTAAGGGCGGTACTTGAAACGCCCAATCGGCGCCACTCGAACCCAAGCCGTGAATGAGGACGACGACTTGCCCCTGCCCCAACTCACGCCAAAAAAGGCGACTGCCAGCGACAGCAAGGAAGGGCATCGAGGCAAATTCCGCGATAGGGGGCGCGCATCCTAACGCACGCAGCGGTTCTCGCCCGAATCGTGACTCGCCAATCCAGCATCGGTTGCGATCTCGGCTGCCTATTCGAGTGACTATCTTGAACTATGCGAGGATTGGCCACAGACTCAAGGCGTTAGCCGCCAATTTCTCGAGGATCACAAGCCATGTCTGACATTCGCAGCACCACCGCTGGCCACGCGGTCAGTGAGCAACTCAACCGCACCGTCCGCCAGGCTTACACCCTGCTCGCCATCGTCATGGCCATTGCTGCTGCCGGCGCCGGCATCGGCCTTTACATGGGACTGCCGTGGGGCATCGGCATGTGGATTGGCTTTATGGTGGTGTTCATCGGTGGGCCCATGCTAATCAGCGCTAAGCGGGACAGCCAATCGAGTATCGGCTTGACGATGGCCTGGGCTGGCCTCGTCGGCTTCTTGTTGAGCCCGATGGTCAATGCCTATTTATCGATGCCGGGCGGATCGAGCATCGTGCTGAATGCGCTGGCGACCACCGCAGTGCTGTTTTTTGCCTTGTCTGCCTATGCGCTGACAACCAAGAAAGACTTCAGCTTCATGGCGGGCTTTCTGTTTGTCGGTTTGATCGTGGTGTTGCTGGCGATCGTCGCCAACATCTTCCTGCAGATTCCGGCGCTGTCGCTCACCATTTCTGCGGTGGCCGTGTTGCTGATGTGCGGAATGATCCTGTTTGACACCAGTCGCCTGATCAACGGCGGCGAAAGCAACCCGGTAATGATCGTGATTGCCTTGTTTGCCGACATCGTGGTGTTGTTCAGTCACCTGCTGAACCTGTTCAGCTTTTTTGGTGGTGACGACTAAGCCTTGCTTCGATGACTAAAAAAGGCCCGCAATGCGGGCCTTTTTTTTGTGCGAGCGTCAACGCTCTCGTCGCGAGCGACTAGTCGCAGGCGGCTACTCCAGAGTGAACCACTGCACTTCAACCCGACGATTCTGCTCGCTGTCCTTGCCGGTGGGCTCTTCCCAGCCGCGCCCCACCAGCTCGATGCGATCCGGCGCAATGCCCGGATGCCGTTGCAGCAGCGCTTCACGCACGCCTTGCGCACGTTGCCGCGACAACTCCATTGCTTTCAAAGCCATTTGCCGGACCAAGGCTTCACCACCTTGCTCCCGAAACTCCTCGACTTTGGTGTCATCGACGTGGCCGCGCAGCAGTACGATGGAGCCAGGGCTCACCTGCAGGAAGCCCTTGATCGTATCCAGATAGCCAAGGTTTTCGGTGGCCGCCGGATCCAGCTGAGCGGAATTGGGCTGATAAAAAAATCGGATGTCCTTGCTCAACAAGGCATCACCCTCCAGCGACACAGCACCGCCGGTGCGAATGGGTGCGATGGCCACCGTCTGGCTCGCAAAGGGCGCTTGCGTCGCCAGCGCCTTAAGCGGGCTGAGATCGACCCAGCGCGCAGGATCGGCAGGGTTCTTGATCAGATTGCCGTAGGCCAGCACGGAGGATTGATAAATGCCTTGAAACGAGCCCGCCGCATCAATCGTGCCTTCAAAAAAAGCGACGTTCTCTGGCACATTCGACAAATGCACCTTGGCCAGTTCGTCGATTGTCTCGGCCACTTCCCAGTTCAATGCACTGGCGATCAAGGGCGCGTGTCCGGCGGGGTCTTCGCGAACCAGACGGTTGCCTTCCATCAGGCCATGCACTAACCCTTGCAGCATTTTCGGATTGGCTTGGGCGAAGCCTTTGTTGACGATCAACAGGTCAGCCACGATCAACAGATTGCGATTGGAAACCAGGATTTTGGCGCGGCCACTGCTTGCCGCCACCACCTCGTCGGTGCGCGGCGACCAACCGACGCAGCCGTTCAAGCGCGGAGAATTGCGTGACAACTCGTGCTGATAGGCGTCGCAGGCGATAAACGCGTCTTCGTAGAACACCAGGCCCAGCTCGTTGGGACCCACCTTTCCATCCAGATCGCGCAGCGCCTTGACCGGCACACCTGCTTCCGAAGCCAGATAACGAATGAAAAACTCCGCTTCGTTGAACTGCGACGAGGCGATTATTTTGCCCTTGAGCTGATTGATGTTGGCGATACCCGCATCCACCACCACCATGTCGGCACCGCGTGAGAAACCGATCTGTGCCGGCACCACAATTTCAAACTGGCGCCCCACCACCGCGAGCACGTCAGCCGTGGTTACCGAGGCCGCAATGCGACCATTGTTCAGTTTCGACCAACCCTCTTCCTCCGAGAGAGTCAGTCGCACCTGGAAACCGTACTTCTTGGCGAACAACGACTCTGAATTGGGCGCCAAGCCGCCATTGGCAACAATCAGCCCGGCATACCCCGCGTATTCGCTGATGTCGACGTCGATCACGCCGTCTTTCGGCAGATACGGCGCGGCGGCATCGAGCTGGGGTTGCCCGGTGACCGGCTCAATCGGCTCAGGCGCCTCGCCTTCCGGCGCATCGACAGTGACCGACGGCGCAGATTCTTCCTTTACCGCCGCGCCGTCACCACTGCCGCCCTTGCCGCCCATGTCCTGCATGACCAGCCAGCCGCCCAGACCAAGCAAGCCGACAACCAACAGGATGGTGATGAACTTGCCAGCCGCATTGCCGCGTTGACGAGGATGTTTGCACGAATAGTTCATGACGAACTCCGATGGTGGAAGAACCTGACTTTTGATGGTTTCAATTGCTTTCGCCGGCCCGCGCCCGCGACCTTGCGGGCACCGGTGGCGGACCTTTCAGAACGCTCTGTGGCAACTGATGTGACGTACTCAAATCAAGGCTGCTAAGCAAGTCGCGCTGACTATTTAGCCAGTGGTTGGCCTCATTGAAGGACGCCGCCAACGCATCCAGTGAGGACCCAATCTGCTCGTCGTCGGTTACCAGCAAGGCTTGCTCGCGAATCAACGCAATCTGCTGATCGATGCGCTCCAGCTCGGCCTGCACGTATTCCAACCGGCGACCCGCGCTGCTATGCGCTTCCTGGCGCTGGTCGATCACCGCTTTCTGCTGTTCCAGCGAACGCCGCAACTCAGGACTGACCTCAGCCCTTTGCAGGCGCGCGACGATTTGCGTCTCTTGCGCTTCTAGCTTGGCATGCTCGGCGGTGGCAGTGGCCACAACCCCAGCAATGGCTTGTCTGGCGACCAGCAGGCGCAGATGCAACCAGACCAGCTGCTCCAGACTTTCGACGTGGGTTTGCAGCATCGGCGAACTGCCCAAGGTCGCAAAAATCTCCCGTGAACGTGCTTCGATGTGACGCTGCCGTTGTTGCTGCGCAGCGTCGAGTTGATTGAGAAACCCGGCGTAGCGCTGGTCAATCGGATTGGTTTTGGCGGTGGCACCATCCACTACCGCGCGGAACCGCTTGTTGCTGCTCAAGGCAACCAGATAGGCCATCTCAACGCCAATTCCCAACGCCCAGAATCCAGGGCTCAGAAACACGCCCATCAGCGCAAACGCGGCCAAGCCAAAAAAATTGGGGGGAACCGGCATGCCAAATGGACGGGCAACAAATGCCTTCCACCAATAACGCAACTCGCTCATGTGGATGGCGAGTTGCCGAACGAAGCCTCGCCAGCGCCAGCTTGATTCAAGCCCGACTCTCCCAGCGGACGCAGGATGGGCGGCACGAATGCCATGTCAGTGGCCTCGCGAATGGCGATGCGCATCTGGAATTCGAGCACATCGCGCGGAACCGGTGCCTGATAGCCATCAAGACACGCCGCCAACGCGGCCAAGGGCTCAAGTTTGGCCGTGCGATGCATGCGATACACCTTCACCGCCAGTGCTTCCGCCGCCCCCGGCGTGAGCAGAATAGGTAGCGCCAATGCTTCCATGGGTGCCAGCTCGCATGCCATCTCAAAGCGTTTGAACATCGCGGAAAGCAGCGCGGCACTCTCGGCCACCGTCGTGGTCGGCAGCAGCGGAATCTTGACGTCGATGCGACCGGGTCGCTTCAAGTCGACCTCAATCAAGTCGGGCCGCGACGAAGCCAGAATCCACATCACCCGACCGCGGTTGTCGGCGTTAGACATTTCTTGCGCGATCATCGAATAAATCCGCCCGGACAGCCCCGAATCGCCGCTGCCGGAGTCGCGCTTGCCCAAGGTCTGGTCAGCCTCGTCGATAAACACGATGCAACGGCCCAGCGCCCGGATCAGCCGGAATATCTTTTCCAAATTGCCTTCGCTCGATCCCACCCAGCGGTCGCGGAAATTCTTCAGTTTGATGACTGGCACGCCCGCCTCGCCGGCCAGGCACTCCACCAGAAAGGTCTTACCGGTACCTACCGGCCCGCAAAAGATATAGCCCATCGGAAGTGCGCGCAGATCAGACGCATTCCACAACGCGATGTCCT
>JBBQQV010000143.1:0-7451 GCA_038215505.1 Lysobacterales bacterium | reverse complement strand
GCCAGCGATAGTGAACTGTATTCGCCCTCAGGCGCGGCGCAGTCGGTGAATGTCGACAGACTTTGGTGAACCGTGGCGTTGCTAACCCGGCTTTTTCATGAAAGCGCACGCTGATCGCGCAGGATCCTGGTCACAGCGGATCCTGATCACAGCGGGGATTCTCTAAAAGCAGCGCCTTGACAGGCTATACGGCCGAATGAAGAGAATTCCCTGTGCGGCCAAGAGACAAGCGAGGGCGTGCGCGATTCATGAAAAGTCCGGGTGAAATGCCGGTCGCTCGGGGATAATGCCGCCATGCATACGCCTAATAGTTTGTCTGATCCGTTGATTGTCGCCGGCCGCCACTTCCGCTCCCGCTTGTTGACGGGCACCGGCAAGTTCAAGGACATGGACGAAACCCGCCGTGCCACTGAGGCCGCTGGCGCTGAAATCGTCACCGTCGCCATCCGCCGCACCAGCCTCGGTCATCTGCCGGGTGAGCCGAATCTGCTCGACGTGCTGCCACCGGATCGCTACACCCTGTTGCCCAACACCGCCGGTTGCTACACCGCCGAAGACGCTATTCGTACCTGTCGCTTGGCGCGCGAGCTGTTGGACGGCCATCGTCTGGTCAAACTTGAAGTGCTAGGCGACCCGCGCACCTTGTTTCCGGACGTAGTACAGACGCTGCAAGCCGCAGAAGTGCTTGTCGCCGAGGGGTTTGAGGTGATGGTCTACACCTCGGACGACCCGATTCTGGCCAAACGGCTGGAGCAAATCGGCTGCGTTGCGGTGATGCCGCTGGCCGCGCCGATCGGCAGTGGGCTAGGCGTACAGAATCGCTACAACATTCTGGAAATCGTCGAAAACGCGCGGGTGCCAATCCTTGTCGACGCCGGCGTTGGCACCGCTTCGGATGCGGCGATCGTGATGGAGCTCGGTTGCGACGGTGTACTGATGAATACGGCCATCGCTGGTGCTCGCGATCCCGTGCTGATGGCGAGTGCCATGCGCAAAGCGGTCGAAGCCGGCCGCGAAGCGTTTTTGGCCGGACGCATTCCACGCAAGCGCTACGCCAGTGCTTCGTCACCGCTGGATGGCCTGCTCGGATGATCGACGCGGCGGCGGAGGCGACGACGGAAACGGTCGTGATTCGGCGGCCGATCCGAAGTTTTGTCTTGCGCAGCGGCCGCATCACGCCCGCCCAGCAGCGGGCCTTCGCGCAACACTGGGCGCGCTTCGGATTGGAATACACCGGCGAGCCTGGAGATTTCGATACCGTGTTCGCGCGCGCCGCGCCGCGCGTGGTCGAGATCGGCTTTGGTAACGGCGAGGCGCTGTGCTTTGCTGCCAGCAACCAACCTGAGCTGGATTTCATTGGCATCGAAGTGCACACGCCGGGCGTTGGCAAGCTGTTGAATGACTTGGCCGGTGCCAGTCTTGGTAACGCCCGCATCTTCCGACACGACGCGGTTGAGGTGATGCGGCACGCGATCGCGCCGGCCAGCTTGGCGCAGGTGAGGGTGTACTTTCCTGATCCGTGGCACAAGAAGCGTCACCATAAGCGGCGGCTGATTCAGCCGGAGTTTGTCGAATTGCTGGGTTCACGGTTGCTAGCCGGTGGAATCTTGCATCTGGCGACCGATTGGGCCGAATACGCGACCCACATGATGGATGTGCTTGAAGCCAGTACCCAGTTCGAGAACATCGCCGGGCCGCGAACCGCGGTTGCGCGGCCGCCATGGCGGTTGCCCACGCGCTTTGAAGGACGTGGTCTAAGGTTGGGTCATCAGGTCGCTGACCTGCTCTACCGCAAAGCCTGAGCGGGCTCATGGACGACGCCGTCAGCACGATCAGCCAAGAAATGCTGCTGGTGCTCGGGCTGGTGTGTTTCACCATGCTCATGTTCATGTGGGAACGCCTGCGGCCCGACGTAACCGCATTGCTGGTGATGGTGTCGCTCGGGCTGATGGATCTCGTACCGGCAGACCAGCTCTTTAATGGCTTCGCCGGCACTGCGGTAATCAGTGTGATCGCGACCATGATTCTCGGCGCGGGGCTGGACCGCGCCGGCGTGCTCAACCGCTTGGCGAGTTGGCTGTTGCGGGTGTCCGGCGGCGTCGAAGAGCGCCTGATTCTGTTCAGCGCTGCTGCGGCTGGCGGGTTGTCCGGATTCATGCAAAACCCTGCGGTGACCACGTTGTTTCTGCCGGTGGCTTCGCGCCTTTCCGCGCGTACCGGCGTCAGCTTGTCACGCCTGCTGTTTCCGATTGCCGCCTGTGTGTTGATGGGTGGCGGCTTGAGCATGGTCGGCAACTCGCCGCTGATTTTGCTCAACGATCTACTGGTCTCAGCCAATCAGAGCTTGCCTTCTGGCGTAGCCAGCCTGCGGCCGCTGCCAATGTTCACGCCGTTGCCGATTGGCGCAGCACTTATGGTGCTGGGGTTGGGCTATTTCTGGTTGGTCGGCCGTCGCGTGCTCAACAAGACCGATGACCGCGGCGTTACCCCCGCGCGCACCGAAAGTTACTTCGCCCGCACCTACGGAATCGACGGCGAAGTCTTCGAGCTGACCGTGACCGCTGAGAGCCCGCTGGTGGGCATGTCGCTGGGTGAGGCCGAAAGCCAACGCGGCGCACCCCTGCTGCTGGCGTTGAAATCCGCCAATGAATCGCGTCTGGCGCCGCCCGCAGACAGCATGATCTGGGTAGGCAGCGTGCTTGGCGTTCTCGGTCGTCGCGAAGACGTGGCCGACTATTCGCAAAACAACCTGCTGCGCATGCAGACCCGATTGCGCCAGTTTGGCGACCTGTTCAATCCCAGTCGCGCCGGCATTTCAGAAGCGGTGGTGCCGCCAAACTCGCGCTTCATCGGTCAGGCACAGGCCGATCTGCAACTGCGCAAACGCAATGGCATCAGTTTGCTGGCGATTAATCGGGGTACCGAAGTGTTTCGCGAGGAGATTCGTCACGTGCCGATTCGGCAAGGCGACTTGCTGGTCTTTCACAGCATCTGGCGCGACTTGGCGCAAGCGGCGGAATCCCGCGATTTTGTGGTCGTCACCGATTACCCGAAAGACGAGCAGCGCCCACACAAACTCATCCACGCGGTGGTGATTTTCGTACTGGGCATGGCACTTGCCCTGAGCGGCTGGGTCAACGTGCCGGTGGCGCTGATGGCGGCAGTGGTCGCGATGTTGATCAGCGGCGTGTTGAACATGGATGAGGCCTACGCGGCG
The DNA here is from genome assembly GCA_038215505.1 of Lysobacterales bacterium. Lineage (GTDB taxonomy): Bacteria > Pseudomonadota > Gammaproteobacteria > Xanthomonadales > Xanthomonadaceae > JANNWF01. The sequence continues at coordinate 4,234 of JBBQQV010000143.1, read as the reverse complement.
GTGAATTGGAAAACCGTGTTCACGATGGCGTGTTTGATTCCGCTGGGCTGGGCGATGGATTCGTCTGGCGCGGCGGCGTGGATTGCGGCGGAAGTATTTGACCGCTTTGGCAATCTGCCGAGCTGGTTGCTGCAAGCAGCCATTGCGGTCATGACCACGCTTTTCGGATTGGTGGTGAGCAATGTCGGCGCGACCATCATCATGGTGCCGATGGCGATCAACCTGGCTATTTCACACGGTGACGCGCCGATCCCATATGCCTTGATTGTCGCCCTGTGCGCTTCCAACAATTTTGTCAGCGTGTCCAATCCGGTGCTGTCGATGATTGCCGGCCCAGCCGGCTACCGTGGTATCGACTTGGTGAAGATTGGTGGTCCGTTATCGCTGCTGTACATCGGCGTGGTACTGCTGGTCGTCAACCTGATGTATTGACCCGGACTTTTCATGAATTACGCACGCCCTCGCTTGACTCCTGACCGCGCAAGGAATCCTCTTCAGTGGACCGTTTGGCCCGATACGGCGCTCTTTCTCGGGATGCCCCACTGTGATCAGCAACCGCTGTGATCAGTACCTGCTGCGATCAGTACCCTGCGCGAGCATCGTGCGCATTCATGCAAGGGCCGGGTTGAGAAACAACTGACCTTCACTGAGGGTCAACGGCAGCGCCTGCAAATTGTTGCCGCGGCAGGGACCTGCCACGCAATAGCCGTTCGGGATCACAAAGCTTGCTCCATGCGCCGCGCATATCAACAGACCGCTTTCGATCAGGAATCGCCCCGGAGCCCAATTCAGCGAGCGGCCAGCGTGCGGACAGACGTTATGAAATGCGCGCACTTCAGTGCCGGCGCGCAACAACAGAATGGAGGTTGGCTCACCATCGACAATCGCTGACACTTCAAGCGCACCGCCATCGGCCACCGCCTCGAAGGTGCACAGATGCTGTGCCCCTGAATTGATCACCCTTGCATCCGTCACATCAGGCCTCATGCTTTGCTCGTGGGGTCACGTTCAACTTCCATGCGGTGGGTGCCAAACTACCGCGAGTCTGCCATGAGGATACCGCCTTGATCCGGTTTGTTATTGCTCCGCCGCGCCACCCGCTTGCGCGCATCGCGCTGGGATTGGCGGGCTTGCTTACCTTGGCCTTGCTATCGGTATTTGGGCTCGCCTTGGCTGCGCTGATTACTCTCGCCGTCGCCGGCCGTGCGGTCTGGTTGCGGCTGTCCGGTGGTGCGCCAGCGGTCAACAACGGTGGCGATCCAAGAGTAATCGATGGTGAGTTCAAGGTGGTTGATGCCCCGCGCTTGCACACGCATCGCCGATCCTGACGCGGGAGATTCCAACACCATGAGCTTTTTGTTTGCGCCGCCAGCCATTCCCAGCTTGCAGGTGATCGGCAGCGCTGACCGTTTTCCCGTCCATCGCATCTATTGCGTTGGCCGCAATTTCGCTGAGCATGCGCGCGAGATGGGCAGCGAAGTGGATCGAGGAGCGCCGATCTTTTTTGGCAAGCCAGCCGATGCGGTGGTTGCCGGCGGTGGTGAGATCGTTTACCCGCGCGGCACCATCGACTTGCATTACGAAGTTGAAATGGTGGTCGCCTTGGGATCGGATGCACCAGCGGGGCGACTGAGTGCCGATGTCGCCGATTCGCTCGTTTTTGGCTATACCGTGGGCGTTGACCTGACCCGGCGCGATTTGCAAGCACGCGCCTAGAGCAAAGGCTTGCCTTGGGATACTGCCAAGGGGTTTGACCAATCCGCACCCCTGGGTGCGTTGCTGCCGAAGGCGCAATTCGGGAAATTGGCCAGCAAGCGGTTGTGGATCGAAGTCAATGGCGAGTTGCGTCAGCAGGCGTTGCTGGGTGAGATGGTGTGGGACGTCAATTCCATCCTGATCGAGCTGTCTGCCTTGTACTCGTTGCGCGCGGGTGACCTCATCTTCATGGGCACTCCGGCAGGTGTGGCGGCGCTGGTTCCGGGTGATCGTTTTCGCGCCGGGATCGACCAGCTCGTGACCTTGGATGGTGAGATCGTCAGCTGCGGCTGACCTTCTCGGGCGACATCGTCAGCTGCGGCTGACCTTCTCGGGCGACTCAGCTAAAGTGCCTCGCGCAGTATTTCCTGCGCCCGCCACTTTGGAGTCAAGCATGAGTCTGCTGAGCGAATTCAAGACCTTTGCCATGCGCGGCAACGTCGTCGACCTTGCGGTCGGTGTGGTGATTGGTGCGGCGTTTGGAAAGATCGTCAGCGCCTTGGTGGGTGGCATCGTGATGCCGCCGATTGGGTTGCTGGTGGGTGGCGTCAATTTCGCCGACCTTGCGATCACGCTTAAGGGAGGCAGCGAGGGTGTCGAGCCGGTGTTGCTGCAGTACGGTGCATTTCTGCAGACCGTGGTCGACTTCACCATTATCGCGTTCGTTATTTTCATGGTCATCAAGCTGATGAACAGACTGCAGCGAAGGAAGGCTGAAGTACCCGCCGAGCCGGCACCGCCGACTGAGGAAGTGAAGCTCCTGACCGAGATTCGCGACGCCCTGAAGGCCCGCGTGTGATTCGCCCGGTTCTGATTGCATTGCTTGCAGCGCTCGCAGCAAGTGCAAGTGCGAATGCTGAGGACGCCAAGCAAGCGAGTTCACCCGTCGCTGAGACGGATGCAGTCCGCACGGAGCGGGTGTTTGATGCGGCCTCCATCAAGGTCGCTGAGTCGCTGCGTGATGCCGCACTTGCCGGCAGCGGGGCATTCGCGATCGTCGAGTCATTGACCACCGAGGTGGGTGCGCGGATGGCGGGCAGCGATGCCGATGCCCGTGCGGTGCAGTGGGCGAAGGCGCGTTTCGCTCGTTTGGGGTTTGATCGGGTGATTCTGCAACCGGTGACATTTCCCACCTGGCAACGACGCAGTGAATCAGCGCAGGTGTTGCCTCCGTTCGCACAGACGCTGCATGTGACGGCGCTTGGTGGCAGTGTCGGCAGTGGCGGTGACGTGTCCGCCGAGGTCGTCGAGTTCTCTGACTTGGCGGCACTGCGCGCTGCGCCTGCGGGAAGTGTCACCGGCAAAATTGCATTCATCGCACATCGAATGCAGCGTTTTCGCGATGGTCGTGGTTATGGCTTGGCCGTTGCAGCACGCAGTGAGGGCGCTAGCGATGCCTCGCGCGCCGGCGCGGCGGCGCTGCTGATTCGCTCCATCGGCACCGACAGCCACCGCTTTCCACACACCGGCACCATGCGCTATGCCGATGGCGTCAAACCCATTCCGGCGGCGGCATTGTCCAATCCCGATGCGGATCAGTTGTCGCGCCTGCTTGCACTCGGCAAGCCGGTGCACGTGCGTTTGAATCTGGACGTTGGAGTAGCAGGAAGCTACACCTCGTTCAACGTGATTGGCGAGATTGTTGGCCGTGAGCGTCCGCAGGAGTTTGTGGTCATCGGAGGCCACCTTGATTCATGGGACCTTGGCACCGGCGCGATTGATGACGGCGCGGGCGTTGCGATCACCATGGAAGCGGGCGCACGCATCGCCGCATTGGCGACACGCCCCAGACGCTCAATCCGCGTGATTGCATTTGCCAACGAAGAACAAGGTCTGTTCGGTGCCAAGCAGTACGCCCAAGCCAATCGCGTCGGAGACCATGTGATCGGCGCAGAAAGTGACTTTGGTGCTGGCCGAATCTATGCCTTGCGCGCCAAGGTAGGCGAGGGCAGTTGGTCATTGCTTGAACAGATCGGTGCGGTGTTGGCGCCGCTTGAAATTGTGCTTGAAGCCGGCGCCGGCGGAGCGGGGCCCGACATCAGTCCGCTCGTCGCTGAAGGCATGCCATGGGCGCAGTTGGCGCAAGACGGCAGTGACTATTTTGATTACCACCACACCGCCGATGACACCTTGGACAAGATCGATCCGAAGGCGCTGGATCAACAGGTGGCGGCTTACGCGGCGTTCGCATGGTTGGCCGCCGACGTGGCGGGCGATTTTGGTCGGTTGCCGCTGCCAACCCCGACACCGCCGGCCAAGTGAGTCAGGAGCAGCCGAGCGAGCTCGGCTGCACAGCCGCAAAAGCCGCGCCATTCGGGTGTTCGCTCAGCGACTCCCGCTTTGCTGCTCGCAGCAGACTTGCGGTTGAGACTATTCGCCCCAGGCGCCCCCCCCCCCCCCCCCCCCCCCCCCCCACCACCCCAACCACCACCCAGCCACCAAATCACAAGAGCCGCCCCCCCCACACCCGGGGGCGGCC